>NZ_DCYU01000144.1:476-16490 GCF_002331165.1 Pseudoalteromonas sp. UBA2102 | reverse complement strand
TAGAGCTTGGCCAGTACTTATTTAGGTTGGGTTACCTTACATTACTGCCTTTAATTATGATGGCTATTTTGGCGTTCTTTTTACAAATAATTAGCCCTAATAAATACATAGGTATGGGTTTGTTTATTCTGTATTACATTGCTCAAATGGTAATGGGTGCTTACGGATTTGAGCATCATATGTATCATTTTTCGCAAAGCAGTAGCGTACCGTATTCAGACATAAACGGTTACGGGCATTTTTTACAAGGCGCGCATTGGTATACCCTATATTGGGGCGCATTGAGTGTGTTTTTAGCTATTGTAGGGTTTGCTTTATGGCATCGTGGTCCATCGCAAACATTGCGTACGCGTTTATCTTTAGTGAGTTACAACATGTCTTTAAAAGGCCAGATTGCAGCCGTTATAAGTTTATTGGTATTTGTGGGCGCGGGTTATAACATTTATTACAACACCCGTGTAATCAATGAGTTTGTAACAAGTGATGATAACGAAGCGCTACAAGTAAGGTATGAGCAAGAGTTCTCACAATACAAAGACTTGCCACTGCCTATAATAACTGATGTTGATTTACACATTGATATTTATCCTAAAAAACGTGCTTTAAATGCCGTGGCTAAAATTAAGTTTACCAATACCGCAAACGAGCCAATAACCCGTGTGTTAATTAACGAGCCTAGCCAATCTAAAAGCTGGGATGTAAAAATGGCGGGCGGAAAAATAGTTGAGCGTTTAACCGATTTTGGCATGGTATGGTTTGAGTTTGAACAACCGCTAATGCCTAATGAAGTACGCGAAGGTGAGCTTTCAGTTTCTCGTGAACACGACGGTTTTGTTGATAGAGGCTCTGATACTCAACTCGTGCATAACGGTACATTTGTAAATAATAGAGAATTATTACCAAATTTTGGTTATCAAAAGTATTTTCAAATTGCGGATAAGTATGAGCGCCGTAAGCACGATTTACCCGAGCTTGAACGTGCACATAAACTAGAAGACAGCCGCTATTATACGCAAAATGAGTTTGGGCCTGCTAATGGATTTATAAACTACAAGGCAACGGTAACCACCGATGAGTCACAATTTGCTATTACACCTGGTTACTTAAAAAGTGAGAGTGTAAAAGACGGACGACGTACTTTTGTTTATGAAATGGATTCCCCTATTATAAACTTTTATTCTGTTCTTTCGGCGGAGCTTGAAAGCAAAAAGGTTGAGCACAACGGTGTAAATATTGAGGTGTACTACCACAAAGATCATGCATGGAATGTTGACCGTATGATTGAGTCAGTACAAGACTCAATAGATTACTACACGCAAGCCTTTGGGCCATATCAGCATAAGCAGTTACGTATTATTGAGTTTCCTAAGTATCGCTCGTTTGCGCAAAGTTTTGCCAATACGGTACCTTACTCAGAAAGTATTGGCTTTATTACAGACTTAAGAGATGAGAGTAAAGTTGACCTACCTTACTATGTAACCGCACATGAAGTTGCACACCAATGGTGGGGGCATCAAGTATCTGGGGCTAATGTAGAGGGCAGTGCCGTTATTTCTGAATCGCTCTCCCAATACAGTGCGCTTATGGTACTAAAAAAACGCTTTGGCGCCGAGAAGCTTCGTAAATTCTTAAAGTACGAGTTAGATAGATACTTAATGGGCCGCACAGGCGAAGCCTTTGAAGAAATGCCACTATATAAAACACAGTCGCAACAATATCTTCATTACAATAAAGGCTCAGTTGCGATGATGGCTTTGTATGACCGCTTAGGTGAAGAGCGCTTAAATGCCGCACTTAAAGCATTTTTGAATGAGTTTAAATACCAGGCAACGCCATACCCAACCACACTTGATTTACTTAGTTATTTAAAGCGAGATGCAACACAAGCTGAACAACGTTTTATTGATGATCAGTTTAAATATATAACGCTTTATGAGCTTGAAATGAAAGCAGTGTCGGTTACAGATGATGTTGATAGCGAAGGTTTTTATACAGTAACACTGAGCGTTGAAGCAACTAAGCAGCATGCCGATGGACAAGGTGAAGAAACCGAGCAGCCACTCGATGAGCTAATTGATATTGCATTATTTAGCGATGATCCTGAAAACCTTCTCGCTGAAGACTTTGTGATTTACTCGCAAAAGCATCATATAGTCTCTGGTACTAATACTATTGAGCTAAAAGTAAAAGAAAAGCCAGTGTACGCGGGGGTAGACCCGTACATTAAGCTTGTAGATAAAGACAGTAAAAACAACCTAGCTAAGTTTTAACGATTAGCTTAAAGGCCGCATTTAATGCGGCCTTTTTTGTTTTAGCGAATTACTAATATCAATGCGCAATAAAGCTTAATAAAGCGAATTAGCATATTGGTAATAAGAGGTAATAGCAGCGAGGAGCTCGGCGGTTAACTGAAGTGGGTTTTATAGTAAGGTGCTTTAGTCGCTAAAATTAAAAGGCGCTGTGAGTATTTAGGTGCCCTAAACGAGAAAAGGGCCAAAAGGCCCTTAGTGTTGCAGCAAGTAACACATTTTGTTTTAAAGCGTAAAGTCTACAGCGTAGCCTACGTAAACTTTAACATCTGACTCATCCATGTCGGTGTCAGATACGCCAAAAGTAAAACCATCTTTTGATACAGAGATACCGTAATCAATAATATTATCATCGCCTATAAAGTCGCCAGAGTAGTGACCTAAGTGTAGCGCAACCTCAGTACCATTGCTGCCAACAGCAAAGCTGTAATCGGCATTTAGGTATAATGAATCGCCAAAGTCGGTGCCATCGCCATCTGCCGCTGAAGTGGCAAGGATTGCAGCGCCAAAGGTGAAACCTTCTGCGCTGATGCTACCGTAAATTTCAGAGAAATCAGCATCTGCCTCAGAAGCTGCATCTGGGTAAGCGTAATAAATGTAACCTACATCGTAGCTAAATGTGTCGTTAATATCGCCACCAAAACCCGCGTAAACATCAAGCTCGTAAGTCATTTCATCGGCCCATGAAGCATTTGATGCCCAAGTACCTACATAAAAGCCTGACTCGTCAGCGTAATCAATACCGCCAGAAATAGCAGCATCGCCCCCAGTTTGCTCTTGACCACGCCATAAGTAGTTAGACGTAGCCGCTGCGTTTGCTGTTACTTCTGCATGTACGGCTGTTGATGTTAAAGATGTAGCACCTAATAAAGCTATTGCGCTAATTGCGATGGTTTTTTTTAGTTTTAGCATGTCCATTTCCCGTTATATGATTTTTATCGCCTAGGTTTTTATTCTCTTATTGGCAACCCTTTGACTGGCGGTGTTTTATTGTTTAACTGGGAATGCAATTGCACTGTATGTGCCAGCTTAAAATAATTTCTATAAAACTGTTTTTTTACTTTTATAAAACAATATGTTGAGAAGTTTTAGAAGAGGGGATGATTGAGGTGGTTAATTAAAAAACGCACACTGCTGGTGCATAAATTAACCTAACTGCACCAGAAAAATACAGTTAGGTTAGGTAAATTTAGCCAAATATAGTGCGCATAAGACTAATTGTTTCGTTTACTCCGCGGCCTTTTTGTACTTCGCTAATAATAGAGTCGCGTTTGCTACGAATATGCTCGGGAATGTCATCGGCTGCAAGTGCACGGTCTACAAGTATTTCGGCTGACTCTTTACCTCTACGTTGTGGTTTTCCTGCACTTGTTGTGCTGCGTTTAGGTTTATTTAATAGCTTAATATAATTTGAGTTGTCGGCCGTGCTGGCATCTGCATAGTAAAAAAAGCACGGTAATAACGCTTTTATACTAACTAGTTGCTCTTCTAGTTCATTGCTGCCATTAGCCATTTTAAACCACGACATAGCATGAATGCTTTGTACTATATCTTGCCAGTAGCGCTCAAAGTCGCGATTGTTTAATTTTGTAATACCTAAAGCTGCGCATAATGCATCAAGACGGCTATTACTAATTGGCGTAAACACATCTGGGCGGCGCATTGCTAATAAACGTGTAGCAGGAGCAAGGGTTGGCTTTTCATCGCTACCGTTAAAGGCAAGTAAATAAGCAACAACAAACTGTTGGTAATCAGCTTCGCTCACATCACCTTCAAGCGGGATGTTAGCAAGTGCATCGTCAAACGCGCCAGGCAAGTCGGCTAGCATTTGATGAAAACCCTTTGCACTTTTTGTTGATGCGAACCATTCAACATCAAAGTTATAGGTGCTTGGGTCGAGCGTGGCAGTGTGTTTACCACTAAATGCCAGTAAATCCTCTGGGATCATATCTTTTAGTGCTTGCTCACGGATGCTGTGCAAATACGTGGTAAGGCGAAGCTGTTCGTCCAGTGCAATAAGTTCTTTGTGTTGTTCTACAAACATACTAATAACAGGCCAAGGTGCTACACGTAGTGTTTTAAGCTGTAAAAAGCTAATTGCAGAAGTTAACTGGTCATGCAGCTTTTTTAAAAGTGGTAGTTGCTGTGGCTCTAGTAAATCGTAATTTATACGGTCTTTACTTGCACTTAGCAGCTCATAACACCAGCCTAAAAAATCCTCTGGGTGGTTTTCTACTTTCACGGCCATTAGGTTTAGGCTTAGTTCTGAAGCTTGCTTCAAGATGTTTTGGTAAATTTGACTTTCTTGTTCGCCTAGCGCCATTTTTGACGGTGAAATTAGCAGTTTTTTCATGCCTTGTAGAGTCTCCGAGTAGATACATTTTTTAGCTGCTTTATTTTAGCGCAAATACGCCAATAGCAACAGGGCCGTGCATCATACCTAACAATTCAAGGGATGCAATCATGATGCTTAATATAAGCACCATGATTGCCGAGGTTTAATCATGCTCTTGCAGCGTAAACAAGCTTTCAACAGAAGTTTTAAAGTGCCTCGCTATTTTAAGCGCAATTATTACCGAAGGAGTAAACCTTGCCGTTTCCACAGTACTTATAGTTTTACGTGAAACTGCAATTAGATCTGCTAACTCTTGCTGCGAAAGGCCTGCTTCTTTACGGTATTTTGCAATTTGATTTTGCACTTTTGCTCCTAATCTTTGCTTTGCCAAAGAATTGATACGCCGTATATTAAACACATTACAGCAAGGTAAAACGAGGCCATCATGGTGTGAGACACTTCTAAAGCCAAATCATCTGAGAATAAATACACGCCACCCATACTAAAAAGTAAACCAAGAACTACATGTTTATAGGCAATAGTGTCGATAGTGTTTAAGTACTCATCTTTGTAGGTAAGGTGGTATTTCATTTTCCATGTAAACCCGCCTCTGATCACAAACATACAGAATGAACCTAAAAAGGCAGCAGTGCCAAAAAACAATAGTGGGGCTGATGTTTGAGTAAGCAGTGGGTAAACACTGATGATTAATAAAGTGACTCCCATGAATAATGAGAACCAAGCATTTTGGCCCATAAACTTTTCTTCATTTTTAATATCATGATTCGACATATCTCATTTCCTTTTAAAATTTACATTATGTAACCTACAGGTATCAATGTAACCTATAGGTTTCACAGTGTCACTATTTTTTTGTAACCTAAAGGTATCAAAATGTTTCAGGGGCGATTCAGGATAAGACGGTAATATTTAATAAAGTGCTTTTTTATCACAACGACAATGATTTTAAAGCTAACACTCGCTATGATAAGAACATTATTTGCACGTTTGAAAGGATGATCATGAAGACCTTACTCAAAATTGTTGGTGTAATACTCTTACTTTGTATTGCGTTAATTATTGCCGCTCCGTTTTTAATTCCAACCGATACTATTTTTAATAAAGTATCTGAGCAGGTTGAAAAAACAACAGGGCGCACACTTACTATTAAAGGTGATAAAACGCTTAGTGTATTTCCTGCATTAAAGTTAGAGCTTAACGATGTGCACTTTGCAAACATGCAGACAGGCTCGCGCGACGACATGGCAAGTATGGAGCAATTAGCTGTGCATATACCATGGTTATCGCTATTTGGCGGCGAATTCAAACTTGATAAGTTTGTTATTAACGAGCCCAATATTTTATTAGAAACTGATAAAAACGGTAAAGCTAACTGGCAGTTGTTTGATGCTGTAGCAGAGCAGCCGCAAGAGCAAACTCAATCAGGTGAGGCTGTTAAACTACCAGAGAGCTTTGATATAGAGTTAGGTGAAGTGGCTATTTACGGTGGTACGTTTACTTACCTAGATGGGCAAACAGGCGCTAAACAACAAATTAGTGACTTGGAATTGGCTATTTTACTTCCTTCACTACGTAAGACACTAGAGATCAAAGGCGGCATTACATATATGCAAGAGCGCTTTGAGCTTGATGTAAAACTTGATACGCCGGCAAAGGCAATTGAAGGGGCGACATTTGAGGTTGCTCAAAGCGTAGACTCTCGCTTGGTCGATCTTACTTTTAACGGCAGTATTGCTCGCCAAGGTAAAGATATAAAAGGCGAGTTAGCGCTAAGTGGCGACTCTGTTAAAGAGCTAGCAACTTGGCAAGGGGTAGACTTAAACGCTAAAGAAAATGCATTTAATGCGTTTAGTGTAAACGGTAAAATGCATCTTATAGATGATACGTTTAACTTAGAAGAGCTGATTGCTACCCTAGATGAATTAGAGATTAAAGGAAAAAGTGAAGTAAACTTAGGAAATAAACTAGCGGTTAATGCTGATATAGACCTAGGTATGCTTGATTTGAATCCCTACTTACCGGAGGTAGTCGCTAAGCAGCAAGCGCCGCAAAGCGAAGAACCTAAAGCCGCGCAGCCGATTGTTTGGGACGATACTAAAATTGATTTAAGCGCATTAAATGCACTTAATGCTAATGTAGTTATTCGCTCAAGCGGTTTAAAAGCTAACGATATTGAGCTAGGTGCTAATCAATTTACAGTCGATTTAAACAACAGCGTTGCTAAATTAAGCTTAGATAGCTTTAAAGCATATGAGGGCACTGGTAAAGGGGTTATCAACATAAATGCGCAGCAAACGCCGTATAAAATAAGCACAAATTTTGATTTAGCCGACATAGACGCACAACCGTTACTCACTGATGCAGCTGGCTTTGATAAGCTTATGGGTAAAGGGTCATTAAATTGGAATTTAACCACAACTGGGCAAAGTCAAAAAACCTTCATTAATGCATTAAATGGCAAGGTTAGCTTTGAATTTGCCGATGGTGCTGTTAAAGGCGCAAACGTGGCTGAGATGGTTCGCAAAGGCAAAGAGCTTATTACGGGTAATCTTGGTGCTGTGAGTGAAGGGCTTGATACAGGCTTTGAAGAATCAGAGCAAACAGATTTTTCTGCGCTCACCGGTAGCTTTAACTTTACTAATGGCGTGGGCCGTAATAACGACCTATCGCTGATGAGCCCACTTATTCGTATTACAGGTGAGGGCGATGTAGATTTGCCTAAAACCAATGTTGATTATCGCTTAGTGACCGGCATTGTTGATTCGATTGAAGGGCAAGGCACTACAGATGATAGTACAGGCTTTAAAATCCCACTGCGTATAGAAGGCCCATTTCATGACGTTGGCTTTAAGCTAGATGTAAGCAACGCGCTTAAAGATGAAGCAAAACAAAAGCTCGATGACGCCAAAGAGAAAGCAAAAGAAAAAGCCAAGGACAAAGTTAAAGATAAACTAAAAGGTTTATTTGGCTAACTATTAAACCCCACAAATAAATAATTAAGGCGCTATTTGCGCCTTGATTGTTTTATAACCACTTGTAAAATAGCTACATAGCGGTTTTTACTCAGTTTTAATCTGTCCTTCCCTTAAATTAATTAAAAAATAACCTACCACTCACTAGCCAATGCTGGTACAATTGCCCGCCCTTAAGAGACAACTCTGTTGTTTTTTGAGTGGGATTTAATCGAAGTGCCTTGATTTTAAACAAATTTAAGGCAAGTTGTAATTACTACACCGGAGGTCATTAACATGATCCAAATGCAAACTCAGCTGGAAGTTGCTGATAACAGCGGCGCTCGCAAAGTGCAGTGTATAAAAGTCCTTGGTGGTTCACACCGTCGCTATGCGGCAGTTGGCGATATCATTAAAGTTTCTGTGAAAGAAGCTATTCCTCGCGGTAAAGTGAAGAAAGGTGATGTTAAAAACGCGGTAGTTGTGCGTACCAAAAAAGGCGTTCGTCGTCCGGACGGTTCTCTGATCCGTTTCGATAGCAATGCGGCTGTTATCTTAAATGATAACTTGCAGCCAATTGGTACTCGTATCTTCGGCCCTGTGACTCGTGAACTTCGTAATGATAAGTTCATGAAAATTGTTTCACTAGCCCCAGAAGTACTGTAAGGAGTCTATCATGGCAGCAAAAATCCGTCGTGATGACGAAGTAATCGTACTAGCAGGTAAAGACAAAGGTAAGCGCGGCAAAGTGCTTTCAGTTGTTACCGAGTCTGGTCGAGTATTTGTCGAAGGCATTAACTTAATCAAGAAACACCAAAAGCCGGTTCCACAATTGAACCAAGCTGGCGGCATTGTTGAGAAAGAAGCGTCTATCGACGTATCAAACGTTGCGATCTACAACTCGGAAACGAGTAAAGCAGATCGTGTAGGTTTCAAGATTGAAGATGGTAAGAAATTACGTATCTTTAAATCTACTGGTAAAACTATCTAATAGTTGGAGTAGAATGATGGCGAAACTGCATGAAGTATATAAAGACAAAGTAGTTGCTGAGCTTCAAGAGAAGTTTGGTTTCAGCTCTGTCATGCAAGTCCCTCAGATCGAAAAGATCACATTAAATATGGGCGTGGGCGAAGCCCTAGCTGACAAGAAGATTTTAGATAACGCTGTTGCGGATCTAGAAGCTATCGCTGGTCAGAAACCTTTAATCACTAAAGCACGCAAATCTGTTGCTGGCTTCAAAGTGCGTGAAGGCTACCCAATAGGCTGTAAAGTAACCTTACGCGGCGAGCGTATGTGGGACTTTTTTGAGCGTTTGGTATCAATCGCTATCCCACGTATCCGTGACTTCCGTGGTGTGAGTGCTAAGTCTTTTGATGGACGTGGTAACTACAGCATGGGCGTACGTGAACAAATCATCTTCCCAGAAATTGATTACGATAAAGTAGACCGTGTACGCGGTATGGATATCACAATCACAACTTCTGCGAAATCTGATGAGGAAGGCCGTGCGTTGTTAGAAGCGTTTAACTTCCCATTCAAGAAATAAGGGTAGGGTTATGGCAAAGAATTCTATGAAAGCGCGCGAAGCAAAGCGCACTAAACTAGTTGCTCAGTACGCTGAAAAGCGTGCAGCACTAAAAGCTATCATCAGCGATGTTAACGCATCTGAAGATGATCGTTGGGACGCGGTACTTAAGCTTCAAGCTTTACCACGTGATTCTAGCCCTGCACGTCAACGTAATCGTTGTAACATTACGGGCCGCCCACATGGTTTCCTTCGCAAATTCGGCATGAGCCGTATTAAAGTTCGCGAAGCAGCTATGCGCGGTGAAATTCCTGGCCTTAAAAAGGCTAGCTGGTAATAGTATCACGGGAGTAAGACTATGAGCTTGCAAGATCCTATCGCGGATTTGTTTACACGTATCCGTAACGGTCAATCAGCGAAGAAAGTATCTGTAACGATGCCAACTTCAAAGCTGAAAGTAGCAGTAGCTAAAGTATTAAAAGACGAAGGTTACATCGCAGATTTCGCTGTAAACAGCGAAGCGAAACCTGAGCTTTCTATCGAGTTGAAATACTTCGAAGGCAAAGCTGTAATTGAAAATATCCAGCGTGTTAGCCGCCCTGGTCTACGTATCTATAAGAAACGTGACGAATTACCGAAGGTAATGGGTGGTCTTGGTATCGCTATCGTATCAACTTCTAAAGGCCTAATGACAGACCGCGCAGCACGTAGTGCTGGTGTTGGTGGTGAAATCATTGGCTTTGTAGCTTAATCGGAGGGGAACTATGTCTCGCATAGCAAAGGCACCAATCAATGTTCCTGCCGGTGTAGAAGTTACATTAAAAGGCCAGGACATCACAGTTAAAGGCAAAAACGGTGAACTTACTCGTACTATCAACAACGCTGTTGAAGTACAAGTTAACGACAACGTTATTACAACTTTACCTCGTGAAGGCGTAGCTAATGCATGGGCTCAAGCAGGTACTGCTCGCGCTCTAATCAACAACATGGTTGTTGGTACGCATGAAGGTTACGAGAAGAAACTTCAGTTAGTAGGTGTTGGTTACCGTGCTGCAGCTAAGGGTAAAGTTTTAGACTTAACACTTGGTTTCTCGCACCCAGTTAATTTCGAAGTTCCTGAGGGAATTACGATTGAAACTCCAAGCCAAACAGAAGTTCTAGTTAAGGGCGTAGATAAGCAGTTAGTTGGTCAAACAGCTGCTAACATTCGTGCATACCGTAAACCTGAGCCTTATAAAGGTAAAGGTGTTCGTTATTCAGATGAGAATGTACGCCGTAAAGAGGCTAAGAAGAAGTAAGGTAAGACGATGGATAAAAAAACAGCTCGTCTACGTCGTGCTAAACGCACTCGTAGAAATTATATTGAACAAGGCACAACGCGTCTTGTTATCCACCGCACGCCACGTCACATTTACGCTCAAGTAGTTAATGCTGAGGGTACTGTACTGGCTGCTGCTTCTACTGTTGAGAAAGCTATTAGCGAAACAGTTAAAGGCACAGGCAACGTTTCAGCTGCACAAGCAGTTGGTAAAGCGGTTGCAGAACGTGCGGCTGACAAAGGCATCGAAAAGATTGCTTTTGATCGCAGTGGCTTTAAATATCACGGCCGTGTGAAGGCGCTAGCTGATGCTGCGCGTGAAGCCGGTTTGCAATTCTAGGAGTAGACAATGGCTAACGTAGAAGCAAAGCAACAACAGCCTGATTTAGCTGAAAAGCTAATCGCGGTAAACCGTGTGTCTAAAGTAGTTAAAGGTGGTCGTATCTTTAGCTTCACTGCACTAACTGTAGTTGGTGATGGCGCAGGTAAAGTAGGTTTTGGTTATGGTAAAGCTCGTGAAGTTCCAGCTGCTATTCAAAAAGCAATGGAAAAAGCACGTCGCAACATGATCAATGTAGACCTAAATGGCAACACATTACAGCATCCTGTTAAAGGACGTCATGCTGGCTCACAAGTGTTCATGAAACCAGCATCTGAAGGTACTGGTATCATCGCAGGTGGTGCTATGCGTGCAGTACTAGAAGTTACTGGTGTGCAGAACGTACTTTCTAAATGTTACGGTTCTACCAACCCGATCAACGTAGTACGTGCAACGATTCAAGCTCTAGAGAACATGAACTCTCCTGAGTCAATCGCTGCTAAACGTGGTCTGCGCGTAGACGAAATTCTGGGGTAACCATGGCAAATAAAACTGTAAAAGTAACACAAGTAAAGAGCTCTATCGGTCGTTTACCGAAGCATAAAGCTACATTACGCGGTCTTGGTTTACGTCGTATCAACCACACTGTTGAGTTAGAAGACACAGCATGTGTACGTGGTATGATCAACCGAGTTTCTTACATGGTTAAGGTAGAGGGTTAATTTCATGCATTTGAATACACTTTCACCTGCTGCAGGTTCTAAAACTGCTCCAAAACGTGTTGGTCGTGGTATCGGTTCTGGTCTTGGTAAGACTGGTGGCCGTGGTCACAAAGGTCAAAAATCACGTTCTGGCGGTAAAGTACGCGTTGGTTTTGAAGGCGGTCAAATGCCTATGCAACGTCGTCTACCTAAATTTGGTTTCACTTCACGCAAATCGTTAGTATCTGCAGAAGTAAACCTTTTTGAAATCGCTAAAGTTGAAGGCGATGTGGTAGACCTAAACGCGTTACAAGCAGCTGGTCTAGTTAAAAAGAACGTTCTGTTCGTTAAAGTTGTTAAATCTGGCGAAGTTTCACGCGCTGTTACCGTTAAAGGCCTTAAGGCTTCTAAAGGTGCTCGCGAAGCTATTGAAGCTGCCGGAGGCAAGGTAGAAGACTAAGGAAGTACTAATGGCTAAACCAGGTCAAGATACACAAAGTGCACAAAGTGGACTTTCGGAATTGAAGCGTCGATTACTATTTGTTTTAGGTGCTATCATTATTTACCGTCTAGGTTCATTTGTGCCAATCCCTGGGATTGACGCCGCTGTACTTGCCGATTTCTTCGAGCAACAAAAGGGCACCATTGTTGAGATGTTCAACATGTTTAGCGGTGGTGCGCTTGAGCGAGCTTCAGTGTTAGCACTGGGTATTATGCCGTATATCTCGGCTTCGATTATTACGCAACTATTAACGCATATGTATCCTCCGTTTATAGAGCTTAAGAAAGAAGGTGAGCAAGGGCGTAAAAAAATTAGCCAGTACACACGCTACGGCACGCTTGTGCTTGCTACTATCCAATCAATCGGTATTGCAACTAGCTTACCGGGCATGATGGAAGGGTTAGTTGTTAACCCGGGTCTCGGTTTCTATTTCACCGCAGTGGTGAGTTTAGTAACTGGTACTATGTTCCTAATGTGGTTGGGCGAACAAATAACAGAGCGCGGTATCGGTAACGGTATCTCAGTTCTAATATTTGTTGGTATTGTAGCTAACCTGCCGTCTGCTATTGGTTCGACAGCCGAAATGGCGCGCCAAGGTGATTTGAATGTTTTTGTACTGTTGATGGTTGCGGTTATAGTATTCGCTGTTACTTATCTTGTAGTGTTTTTCGAACGTGGACAACGTCGTATCGTTGTTAACTACGCTAAACGCCAACAAGGTCGTCAAGTATTTGCTGCTCAAAGCACGCATTTACCACTAAAAGTAAACATGGCGGGTGTTATTCCACCAATCTTCGCTAGCAGTATAATTCTGTTCCCTGGTACAATTGCAAGCTGGTTCGGCCAGGGTGAAGGTCCGGTCGCTGATGTGCTACAAGCTATTGCAACAACGTTGACTCCAGGTCAGCCTTTGTATGCGATGGTGCTAGCAGCAGCTATCATCTTCTTCTGCTTTTTCTACACAGCGTTGGTTTTTAACCCGCGTGAGACAGCAGACAACCTGAAGAAATCTGGCGCATTTATCCCAGGTATTCGTCCAGGTGAGCAGACATCTAAATACATTGATAAAGTGATGACACGCCTGACATTGGCAGGTGCTTTGTATATAACCTTTATCTGTCTGGTGCCCGAATTCATGACTATGGCATGGCAAACGCCATTCTATTTCGGCGGTACATCAATTTTGATTATCGTTGTAGTAATCATGGACTTTATGGCACAAGTACAGACTCACCTGATGTCACATCAGTATGATTCTGTGCTGAAAAAAGCGAACCTTAAAGGCTACGGCCGATAAGGTCAGTTTACGGAGTTGAGCAATGAAAGTACGTGCTTCCGTTAAGAAAATATGCCGTAACTGTAAAGTTATTAAACGTGCTGGTGTAGTACGCGTAATTTGCAGTGAGCCTAAGCATAAGCAAAGGCAAGGCTAAGTAAACAGTCGTGCAGGCTGAGATTTCTCGGCCTGTGTTTTTAGTTGTGATTTGGTCTTCGTTTGAGTATCCTTACGGGCTTTTCAAACTTTTGATTACCAAATTCAAATATAGGAGATGTGTTAGTGGCCCGTATCGCTGGCATTAACGTCCCTGATCATAAACATGCAGTTATTGGTTTAACAGCTATTTATGGCATAGGTAAGACTCGCTCTAAGGCTATCTTAGAAGCGACTGGTATCGCCGAGACCACAAAAATCGGTGAACTTTCAGACGAAACTCTTGACGTACTGCGTGATGCAGTTGGCAAGTACACTGTAGAAGGTGACCTTCGTCGTGAAGTTACTCTAAATATCAAGCGCCTTATGGACCTTGGTTGTTTCCGTGGCCTACGTCACCGTCGCTCTTTACCACTACGTGGTCAAAGAACAAAGACTAACGCGCGTACCCGTAAGGGTCCTCGTAAGCCTATTAAGCGATAAGGGGATAGTATTATGGCTAAGACACCAATTCGTCGTAAAAAGGTTAAAAAGCAAGTTGCTGATGGTATGGCTCATGTTCATGCGTCTTTCAACAACACTATTGTAACAATTACCGACCGTCAAGGTAATGCACTATCATGGGCTACTGCCGGTGGTTCAGGTTTCCGTGGTTCACGTAAATCTACACCATTTGCTGCTCAGGTTGCTGCAGAGCGTGCAGGTACTGCTGCTCAAGAATACGGTTTAAAAAATCTAGAAGTTTTCATTAAAGGTCCAGGTCCAGGTCGTGAATCTGCTGTACGTGCTTTGAATGCTGCTGGTTACCGTATCACCAACATTACTGACGTGACGCCAATACCACACAATGGTTGTCGTCCACCGAAGAAACGTCGCGTTTAACAATAGGTTAGGAGAAATAACATGGCAAGATATTTGGGCCCTAAGCTCAAGCTGAGTCGTCGTGAAGGTACTGACCTGTTCCTTAAGAGCGGCGTAAGAGCTATCGACTCTAAGTGTAAACTTGAGACTGCACCTGGTCAGCACGGCGCTCGTAAAGGTCGCTTATCTGATTACGGTTTACAATTACGTGAAAAGCAAAAAGTACGTCGTATCTACGGTGTATTAGAAAAGCAATTCCGTAATTACTACAAAGAAGCTGCTCGCCTTAAAGGTAATACAGGTGAAAACTTGTTACAGCTTTTAGAGCAACGTTTAGACAATGTTGTATATCGCATGGGTTTTGCTAGCACACGCGCTGAAGCACGTCAGTTAGTAAGTCACAAAGCGATTTTAGTTAATGGTCGTGTTGTGAACATTCCTTCATACGTAATTGCTCCAGAAGATACTGTAGTAATCCGTGAGAAGTCTAAAACACAAGCACGTATCATCGCTGCTCTAGAGTTGGCTGAGCAACGTGAAAAGCCGACTTGGGTTGAAGTTGACGGTAAGAAATTGGAAGGTAGCTTTAAGCGCCTACCTGAGCGTTCAGATCTGTCTGCGGACATTAATGAACAACTAATCGTCGAACTTTACTCTAAGTAAAGTTAAGAGTTAAGAGAGGATAAAATGCAGGGTTCTGTTACAGAATTTCTAAAACCAAGGTTAGTCGATATCGACGCTATCAACCCAACGCGTTCTAAAGTAGTTTTAGAACCACTAGAGCGTGGCTTTGGCCATACTCTGGGTAATGCCTTACGCCGTATACTGTTATCATCTATGCCTGGATGTGCAGTAACTGAAGTTGAAATCGACGGTGTATTGCATGAGTACAGCGCGAAAGAAGGCGTACAAGAAGACATCATTGAAATACTACTAAACCTAAAAGGTCTAGCAGTAACGTTAGAAGGCAAAGATGAAGTTTTTCTGACCCTGACTAAATCTGGTGTAGGCCCTGTGACTGCGGCTGATATTCAGCACGATGGCGATGTAACAATTGCTAATCCAGATCACGTTATTTGTCATTTAACGACAGATAGCAGCGAGATCAGCATGCGTATTCGTGTTGAGCGTGGTCGTGGTTATGTGCCGGCATCTAGTCGTTTATCCTCTGATGACGATGAGCGTCCAATTGGTCGATTGCTGCTTGATGCATCATTCAGCCCAGTTGAACGTATTGCGTACTCGGTTGAATCAGCCCGTGTTGAGCAACGTACAGACTTAGACAAGTTAATCATTGATATGGAAACAAACGGCACCTTAGATCCTGAAGAAGCGATCCGCCGTGCGTCTACTATCTTAGCTGAGCAATTAGATGCATTCGTAGATTTACGTGATGTAACTGAGCCAGAAGAGAAAGAAGAGAAGCCAGAATTCGATCCTATTCTACTTCGTCCAGTTGATGATCTTGAACTAACAGTACGTTCAGCAAACTGTTTGAAAGCCGAGCAAATTCAATATATCGGTGATTTAGTTCAGCGCACTGAAGTTGAGCTTCTTAAAACGCCTAACCTAGGCAAGAAGTCTCTAACTGAAATAAAAGACGTGCTAGCTTCACGTGGTCTTTCTCTAGGCATGCGCCTAGAAAATTGGCCGCCTGCAAGCCTAGCTGAATAATCTAAATCACTATATTAGTTTAGTTAGAAGGATAGGGTCATGCGCCATCGTAAGAGTGGTCGTCA
>NZ_DCYU01000144.1:0-159 GCF_002331165.1 Pseudoalteromonas sp. UBA2102 | reverse complement strand
TGGTCGTCAATTAAACCGTAACAGTAGCCATCGTAAAGCGATGTTCAGCAATATGGCAGGTTCTTTGGTGAAACATGAAATCATCAAAACTACTTTGCCTAAAGCGAAAGAGTTACGCCGTGTAATTGAACCTTTAATCACACTGGCTAAGACTGACAG
>NZ_DCYU01000106.1:0-3194 GCF_002331165.1 Pseudoalteromonas sp. UBA2102 | reverse complement strand
AAAATTAGTTGACCACTACAGTATTAGCGGTGCTATTTAATGGTTTAACGTCTTTATTGTATTCAATTCGAGATACCCGCTTTTGTAGTTTCTCTACTTGTTGGTATTCCCTTTTATAAAAATGCATCATTTGCCAATTGGTCGGAATTTCTTCTTCTGGAGTATTCGGAAAGTGGTTTTCATACAAAGATTTAAACCGTCGGTGCGCATAAGGAAATGAATAGCCTTTATCCGTTAATAAATACTTATCAATAGCAATCCTAAATAGTCTTTCAATAAATGAGTCAATGATTGCACCTGTACCTGGCATATACTTTCTTGGTCGGCCAAGTTTCTTATTAGTGGCAATACGCTTTTTACCTTTTGCTCCTGAATTTTTGTAATCAGGAAGCAGAGCATTTTGAGTTTGTCCTCGTTGCCAATAACGACGAGCTAAGCGATAAAGCGTTTGTTTAGTCGAACCTTGATTCTCGATAATTTGATTAATAATCGCAGAGCGCGATTTAGCTAGGTAAAACTCAGGTGATTCCAACAAGGGCTTTATCAATTGATAATTATTATCTCGCTTTATTTTTGCTGTTGTACCTTCTTCCGGTGTTTGAAAAGCTAACTCTGCATGTGGGTCTTCTACTCTTATTAATACTTCTTGATCAATAGCAACTTCTAGTTCCTTTTTATTTACTAGCTGTGGGAATGCAGAAGTATTATCTAGGGCAATCCATATCAGGTGATCGGGCATCAACAATAAAACTCTATAGGGCACTTCGTTGTACTTAACAACCTCATTGATTTGAAACACAGTAAGCCTCCTGCAACAGTGTGATTGTTCCTGTTTTTAGTTGATTCGCTTTTAATTTTGGCGCTAAGATAAAAATATCAAAAGTAAAACAACGTTTAGCCAATAAATGCCTTACTTCAGCTAGTGATTCACCAACTTGAAGCTCATATGCCATATCTAAGGTTTTACAAATATCGATGATGTTTTTATTGGGGTTTTGAGAAAAGTGATAGTCATAGTAATCAACGCGCTGAATTAACAATTCCATATCTATTTCATCGCGCTGAGCTGGATAAAGCCATTTGATATTTTTGATAACTGTTTGGGGAATATCTTGCTCAGTAATCAGAAACCAGGGGACTTCTTTTAGTTGCCAATATCGTCTTTCTAACTCAAGCTTTTCAATAGTCCGTGCATCATCTAAAGCTTCTGCATATTTTGCCTGAAGAACAAATTTAGGCTGCTTAGGCTCATGAGAGTTAACAAGAAAATCAGATGACATATATTGTTTCACGCCAGACTGGCTAGGATGCACAATACCTGCTTCTTTAGCAATTTGAGAGGTGGTTTCTATTTCTAATGGGAATTGTTCACGAATTTGAATGACATCCTGGTGCCATTCAAGCAATAAAAATACGGCTATCTCAAGATCTGAAAGTAGATGATGGGTACGTTGTGATTTATGACCAAAAACACGATGAACTCGACCATCAGAAGGTAAATCCCTAACAGTAATCCAAGGTTTATAGTCTGCATTTTGGCCAGAGCCTCGACCTTCTTTAATCCATTTATTATTTTTAGCCTCCGAGTTGCCTAACTTTCTCGATGCCATAAAAAAACCGCCCTGTTTATGCTCATAAATCAAGCATAGTTTAGACGGTTTCAGTATGCAACTTTATTACTCAGTATGATACTTTAATACTTAGTATGATACTTTATTACTATCCCACAACAAATAATTACCAACCTTTTGATTTTACTCAACCGTAACCGATTTAGCTAAGTTACGTGGTTGGTCAACGTCTGTACCTTTAATTACTGCTACGTAGTACGACAGTAACTGTAATGGCAGTGTGTAAACAATTGGCGCAATAATGTCGTCAGTGTGGTTTACGTTGATTACACGCATTGTGTCGTCTGACTCAAAGTGTGAATCTTTATCTGCGAATACGTAAATAATGCCGCCACGTGCGCGTACTTCTTCTACGTTTGATTTAAGCTTTTCTAATAGCTCATTGTTTGGTGCTACAACAATAATTGGCATGTCGGCATCTATAAGCGCAAGTGGGCCATGTTTTAGCTCGCCCGCTGCGTAGGCTTCTGCGTGAATGTACGAAATTTCTTTAAGTTTAAGCGCACCTTCCATTGCGATTGGGTATTGCGAACCACGGCCTAAAAACAGTGAGTGATGCTTATCGGCAAATTCTTCTGCAAGGTCTGCAATGCCATCAGCGAGTAGCAATGTTTCTTCAAGCTTAGCAGGTAGTACTTTTATCGCATCTACAATGGTACTTTGATCAAGGCCTTTTTCTTGAGCTATAGACGCAGTAAGCATTAACAAACCAACTAATTGCGTTGTAAATGCTTTAGTTGAAGCTACACCAATTTCAGCGCCGGCTTTAGTCATAAAGGCTAGGTCTGATTCGCGTACAAGCGATGAACCAGGTACGTTACAAATGGTCATTGAGGCCATGTAACCTTGCTCTTTAGCTAGGCGTAACGCAGCTAGCGTATCGGCTGTTTCACCCGATTGTGAAATAGTCACAAGCAGGCTGTTTTCGTGTACATACGATTGGCGGTATCTAAACTCAGAGGCAATCTCAACATTACAGCTAACGCCTGCAAATTGCTCAAGCCAGTAACGGGCAACCATACCTGAATGGTAAGACGTACCACAGGCAATAATTTGTACGTGTTTTACATCTTTAAATATTTGCTGAGCGCTGTCGCCAAAGGCATCAATTGCTACACGGTCGTCGTTTAAACGTCCTTCAAGGGTATTGCGTACCGCAAGTGGTTGCTCGTAGATTTCTTTTAGCATGTAGTGGCGGTAATCGCCTTTGCCTGATGCATCTTGTGTGATGTTTGATTCAACAACTTCACGCTCTACAGCATCGCCATTTTCATCAAAAATTTCTACTGTGTCACGAGTAATACGGGCTACGTCGCCTTCCTCTAAAAATATAAAGCTACGAGTAACGGGCAATAGTGCTAACTGATCAGAGGCAATAAAGTTCTCGCCAAGGCCTAAACCTATAACAAGTGGGCTACCTGAACGCGCTACAATGATTTCGTTGTCGTTTGCTTTATCAAATACAACGGTACCAAATGCACCTTCAAATTGCTTAACCGCTGCTTGAACAGATGCAAGTAACGTAGTGTGTTGCTTACGAAGCTTATGAATTAAGTGCACCAT
>NZ_DCYU01000108.1:0-2652 GCF_002331165.1 Pseudoalteromonas sp. UBA2102 | reverse complement strand
CCTAAAAAGCGCTTTGCTAAGGGTGGTAAAAAAGCAGCATTTAAAAAATCAAATTATAAAAAGAGCTCAGCAACCACTTAATCGCTGAGCTCTCAAATACGGCTTATTTTTTATTAAATAATGCGACTACAGCGTTACTCATGGCTTTTATACCGGTCGGTAATGCTACTTTATAATCTGGCGCAAATTTACTTGAGTGTAATGAGGGAAGTGTTCGGTTACTTTTCATCGCATTTGTATATTGCTGCTGGTTTACTCCACCTAACCAAAATAACGTAATAGGAATGTTTTCATCAGTTCTACCGTACAGTCCAAAATCTTCACCAGCCATAACCGCTTTTGTCTCAAGTACATTAGTTTCGCCAATTGCATCAGCAATAGCACTTCTAACAATATTAGTTTGCTGAGGGTTATTGTAAGTAGATGGAATAGATTCATCTTCATGAACGTGAACAACAGGGTAGTGTGACTCAGTAAGGCCAGCACTTTGAGCAATACCCGCTGTAATACGTTTTATAGCAGCTATTTGCGCCGTACGTACCTCTGGGTTGTAGCTTCTAAGCGTAAGCTGTAGTTTTACTTCATCGGAAATCACATTATGCTTTGAGCCACCATGAATAGATCCCACAGTCACAACAGAAGGCTCAAGTGGAGAAAGCTCGCGGCTTGTGATTGTTTGTAATGCTAATACCGTACGCGCCGCAATAACAACAGGGTCTACGGTTGTGTGCGGGTAGGCGCCGTGTCCGCCTTTACCTTTTATAGTTATATCTACCGAATCAACACTTGCCATGGTGTATTCATTTTTCATTGATACCTTACCCGCAGGCACGCTGGCACTAACATGCAGCGCAATAACATGATCAGGCTTAGCATATTTACTAAATAAGCCTTCACTTAACATGGCTTTTGCTCCACCGCCAACTTCTTCTGCAGGTTGCGCAACCATCATTAACGTTCCTTGCCACTTATTTTTATGGGCAATAAGTTGCTCAGCAGTACCAATAAACGAGCTCATATGTATATCGTGGCCACAGCCATGCATTACACCTACTTTATTCCCATGCTCGTTGGTCACTTGTACTTTAGATGCATAAGCTTTACCGGTTTGCTCTGTGATTGGTAGGCCATCAGTATCAGTACGAATCATTATTGTAGGGCCGGTGCCATTTTTATAAATCCCTACCACACCATAGCCGCCCACATTATCTGTTACGTCAAACCCAAGTTTTGTTAATTGCGCTGCTATTTTTTGGCCAGTTTCTTGTTCGTGATATGAAAGCTCTGGAGATTGGTGTAAGTCGAGGTAAAACTTTTCAATAGCTGGCATACTCTTAGTTAAATCTAAGTTTAGTGACTTAGCGTAAGTAAGTGGGCTTGCTATCATTAATGCTGCAGCTAGATAGGTGATTTTCATGTTTTCCCTCATTATTTGAAAGTATTTAATACTTGTATTTATTATGTTCGTCTCCATATAAAAACCTAAATAAATGAATATGGCAATTAATTCAATGAGCAACATAGTTAGTATCAACGCACAAAACCTTCAGCAAGTACTCGGTGAAACATCACAACAAAAGTTGGTGCTGCTTAACTTCCACTCCCCACAAAGCCCTGAGTGTATTAGCCAAATCGGTATATTAGAAAATTTAGCTACGCAATATAAAGACCATATTGTAGTGGCTAATCTTGATTGTGACGCAGAACAAGCACTCGCCTCGCAATTAGCGCAGCAGGTTGGCTTGCAAACATTACCTACACTTGTATTGTTAAAAGATTCAGCTCCAGTAGATTTATTAGCGGGTGCACAAACAGACGCGCAAATTCGCGAAGCCCTGAGTAAGCATTTACCAGCGCAACAGGACCTACTTCTTGAACAAGCAAAACAAGCATTATTAAAGTCGGACCTAAATGCTGCATTTAATTACGCAAAGCAAGCGTATGAAATAGACAGTGCAAACGCACGTATAAAGCTTGTATTAGCCGATATATGCATTCAAATACACAAGTTAGATGATGCGCAAGCACTCATTGATACCATTGACGCCCAAGAGCAAGATGCTTATTTTCATAATATAAAAGCTAAATGCGAAGCGGCGCTAGAAGCTACCGACTCGCCAGAGATAAAAGAAAAGCAATCTCAAGTAGAAAAGTACCCAAATGACTTAGACCTGAAAATAGAGCTAAGCCAATTGCTAAATGATGCAGGACGAAAAGAAGAAGCACTCGAAACACTGTTCAGCGTACTTAAAAAGGATCTTAACTTTAATGACGCTAAAGCAAGCTTTTTAGCAATTATCGCTTCTCTACCAGATGGAGATGCACTTGCAGCAAAATACAGAAGAAAGCTTTATAGTATTTTGTATTAATACGCGCAGTTAATAAATTAACTTAAAAGCACCTTATAGTGCTTTTTGCGTTTTATACATCGTTATATTTAAAACAAATTGGCCTTTGTGTATAGGTTTAGTTTGTTTTTTGTACTGCTTTTGGCTCTTTAGAGTGAAAAATGCACGAAAGAGCTTTTATTTATAGTTTTTATTAAAAAACGCTTGCGTAAAAATCCGTTCTCCCTATAATGCGACCCCACTGAGACGGCAGAGCGCAACGCATAGCGAGGCACGAGCTACTTAGTGAGTCGAGTAAAACTTA
>NZ_DCYU01000078.1:0-13844 GCF_002331165.1 Pseudoalteromonas sp. UBA2102 | reverse complement strand
TGATACACTATGCTCAAAATGAGCGGCTTGTTGCTCACTCACCCCTTGATAAAATGCATTTACATCGTGATGATTTGCACCATGTTTTTGAGACGGTGAAGCATACCCCGTAGCGCCACCACCTGACCCTGCGCGACTAGAGGAGGCACGACTAGTAAAACCACCGTTTTGTGAATCTATTGGCTGCAACTGTGACTTAGGGTAATCATACACCTGCTGAACTGGCTGGCTATTAGCCGCATGATTTGGTTGCTCAATAAACGCTGAGGATTGGTAATCGTCTATGGCCGCTTGATTAGTTGCAAATTCGCCTTGTAGAGGCACAACTACTTGCTTAATCGCCTGTAATATAAAGTCGTGCACTAACCGGCCTTGATGAAAACGCACCTCGTGCTTTGCAGGATGAACATTTACATCCACTTGCCTTGGGTCAATATCAATATAAATAACAAAACCTGGGAGTTCTTGCGCTCCACTTACCTCTTCAAACGCCTGACGAATAGCATGTAAAATTAGCTTATCGCGCATCATGCGATTATTTACATATGTATATTGCGTGGTATTAGCTGATCCCACTGGCAATACCCAACCATGTAGCTGTAAACCACTTTCACCAGATTGAATATGCAATCCTTGCTCAGCAAAGGCTTTACCTGCAACTTGCGCAACCCGAGTAATCGCTTGATTTGGATCGGTTTTAGCACGGTACTGCCTAACCACCTTTTGGTTATGCGTCAGTGTAATCGACACATCAAAACGACTCAGTGCAATACGCTTTATAAGCTCATCAATGTGGCTAAATTCGGTTTTTTCGGTGCGTAAAAACTTGCGCCTTGCTGGGGTGTTAAAAAATAAATCTTTAACTTCTATCGTTGTGCCATCTGGGTGGGCTACCGGCTTTACTTGCACGTCCATATCGCGCCCCTGTGCAAACGCTTGCCACGCGGCATCTTGTGCTTTGGGCTTTGAGCTAAGCGTTAAACGCGATACCGAACTAATAGATGCAAGCGCTTCCCCTCTAAAGCCTAAAGAACAAATGTTTTCTAAATCATCGAGTGATTTAAGTTTACTTGTTGCATGGCGTGAAAGCGCTAAAGTGAGCTCATTTTTGCCAATACCTGAGCCATTATCACGAATACGAATAAGCTTGTGACCGCCACGCTCTATGTCTATTTGCACACGCGTTGCGCCCGCATCTAAGCTATTTTCTACTAATTCTTTAACTACTGAAGCCGGGCGTTCAACCACTTCACCTGCCGCTATTTGGTTAGCTAATCGTGCAGGTAATATTTCAATACTCATGAGGCCCCTAATACGTGTACAGGTTTAATAAACATCAACTCTGCGGTATGTCCAGCTCTTGACCTATAAACAAGGTGTTTGAGCGTAGTTGATTAACTTGCTTTAATTTGGCTACCGATACGCCATACCGACTCGCTAATAGGCTTAGCGATTCACCTGGGCGAACTTTATGTTTAGTTGGGTACTGCGATTTAAGCTTTGCAAATAACGAATCATCAGGTGGGTTTTTTAAGTAATAATTTTTTATAGACGTAAACATCGCTTTAGCTAAGCGTTCCTGATGATTAGCGCTTTTTAACATGCGCTCTTCACGGGGGTTTGAAATAAAACCTGTCTCAACCAAAATGGAAGGGATATCTGGCGACTTTAATACGGCAAGACTTGCATGTTGTGGATCTTTTTTATGTAATTTAGCGACCTTTTTTAACTCTTTTACTACTTCTTCGGCCACACTAAGCCCTGTTTTCATTGAGTGGTCCATCGACATATCAAGTAGCGCTTGCGCGAGGTATTTTTCGTTAGCAGCATCTTTAATTACATCGGCTGCACCACCTAAAAGCTCTGAGTGTTTTTCTTTATCTTCTATCCATTTACCAATCTCAGAATTAGCGCGACCAAGCGATAACACCCACACCGAAGCACCATTTGGCCCAGGGCTGGTAAATGCATCAGCATGAATTGACACTAAAAAGTCGGCTTTTTTCTGGCGTGCTCGGTTGGTACGGGTATTAAGCTTAACAAAGTAGTCGCCACTTCTTACCATGCGCGAAATCATGCCACGTTCGCCGTCAATCATACGCTCTAAACGTTTAGCTATTTGCAGGGTAATGGTTTTTTCATACGTACCAGAGGGGCCAATAGAACCAGGGTCTTCTCCGCCATGGCCCGCATCAATTGCAATAACAATGTCTCGCTCTTGGCTTAACTGGCGCTTTTTAGCTGCTTTTTGGGCAGGTGTAGTGCTTACTGCGGGTTCACTTTTATTATATAAATCCACAACCAGCCTGTTTTTGTACGGGCCAGTAGGTGCCAGCGCAAAAATAACCGGCTTAATAGGCGCTGTTAGCTCAAATACAAAACGTACACTTTGTTTATTTTTAGGCTTTGAATAGCGTAGCTTGCTTACAATTTTGTGCTTAGAAGGAATACTCGGTAATACTTTTAACCCTTTGGTGTTTTCAAGGTCGACCACTAAGCGACTCGGGTTTTTAAGCATAAAATAGCTGAAATCGGGCTTATCATCTAAATCAAATACCACCCGCGTGCTATCTGGCGAGGGCCATACGCGTACACTATTTATGGTATTTTTTGCCCACAACGGTAAGCTCACAGCGAAAACTATGAAACAAATAAAAAGTTTAACTACACCTCGATTCATTATAACTACCATTGCCTTAACTATTTATTATTATGAGAGCGGGCGCCTTGACCCGCTATTAGCTTATTAACCTAAACGTTGGATAGTAAATCTACCTTAAGCTGCTATTTTGTACGCCAACTAAAAAGGTAACTTTGATGCTTTTATATTTCAATGTGTTAGTAAGTATATTAACTCGGGTTTAGGTTAGTTAGTTTTTCGACAATTGCTATTCCGCGCTCGCTGGCACTATTCATAACAATTTTGCGCTCATCGCCAACGTAACTTAAGGTAATGTCTAAATCGGGAACTGGTATAAATTCTCCCCCTTTTTCTGGCCACTCAACAATACAAATAGCCTGCTCAGAAAAGTAATCTCTTATACCCATGTACTCAAGCTCTTCAGGATCGCCTAACCGGTATAGGTCAAAATGATATACATTAGCACGTGTCAGTTCGTATGGCTCTACCAGCGTATAGGTTGGGCTTTTTACCTTACCAGTGTGGCCAAAGCCTTGCACTACACCACGCGTAAATGTTGTTTTACCTGCACCTAAATCACCGTGTAAATAAATTACTGCACCTTGCTCTATAATAGCAGCCACTTTGTTACCCATTGCTACTGTGGCTATTTCATCATTTAGGGGAGCTTCAAAACTACGCGTCATTGTTACCTCAAAATTTACTAAAAGCGCATCTTTGCTAATCATACCAGAATATTTCTTGAAGGCGATAAATTGGCGTTTTAGGCATAAAAAAACCGGCCTAAGCCGGTTTTAATTAACTGGGGCTTTATAGCCCTAGTTTTTTCTCAAGGTAGTGGATATTTGTACCACCACTTTGGAAGTTTTCGTCTGCAAGAATTTTCTTATGTAATGGCGTGTTTGTTTTGATGCCATCAATAACTAATTCGTTCAACGCATTACGAGCGCGGGCAATAGCCACATCACGGTTTTCACCGTAAGTAATAAGCTTACCAATCATCGAATCGTAATGTGGGGGTACTGTATAGTCAGCATAAATATGGCTATCCCAACGAATACCTAAACCACCTGCAGGGTGGAAACGTGTAATTTTACCCGGCGACGGGATAAACGTTTCTGGGTCTTCTGCGTTAATACGACATTCAATTGCATGGCCGCGGATAACCACGTCATCTTGCGTGAAAGATAGCGGTTGCCCAGCAGCAATTTTTAGCTGCTCTTTAATTAAATCAACACCGCTCACCATTTCAGTCACTGGGTGCTCAACTTGAATACGGGTGTTCATTTCGATGAAGTAAAATTCGCCGTTTTCGTATAAAAACTCAAACGTACCCGCACCACGGTAACCAATTTCGATACATGCACGTGTACAGCGCTCACCAATAAATTTACGCACTTCTGCCGTTATACCTGGAGCAGGCGCTTCTTCAACTACTTTTTGGTGACGACGTTGCATAGAACAGTCACGCTCACCTAAATGAACAGCATTACCTTGTCCATCAGCAAGTACCTGAATTTCAATATGGCGAGGGTTTTCAAGGAATTTTTCCATGTAAACCATGCTATTACCAAAAAACTGTTTCGCTTCTTGTTGAGTAAGTGCGATTGAATCAATTAATTCAGCTTCGCTACGTACTACACGCATACCACGGCCACCACCGCCACCAGCGGCTTTAATAATTACCGGGTAACCAATGCGCTTTGCAATTTGCATGTTGCGTTCTTTGTCATCCGATACCGGACCGTCAGAACCTGGTACACATGGTACACCGGCTTTACGCATTGCATTGATTGCCGATACTTTATCGCCCATAAGACGAATAGTGTCGCCTTTTGGACCAATAAATACAAAGCCACTTTGCTCAACTTGGTCAGCAAAATCTGCATTTTCTGAAAGAAAACCATATCCTGGGTGAATCGCTACAGCGTCTGTTACTTCAGCAGCCGCAATAATGCGCGGAATATCTAAGTAACTTTCAGTGGCTGGAGGTCTACCGATACAAATGGTTTCATCTGCAAGTAATACGTGCTTAAGATCGCGATCCGCCGTTGAATGCACAGCAACCGTTTTGATCCCAAGCTCTTTGCAGGCGCGCAATACGCGAAGTGCTATTTCACCTCGGTTTGCAATGACTACTTTATCTAACATAAGAGTTGGCCTTTAGGTTACTAAATTATTCAATGATGAATAGAGGTTGATCAAATTCTACTGGTTCGCCATTTTCAACTAAAATAGCTGTAACTGTACCCGCTTTATCTGACTCAATTTGGTTCATCATTTTCATTGCTTCAACGATACATAAAGTATCACCTACTTTAACTTGAGAACCTACTTCTACATATGCTGGCGCTTCTGGAGAAGCTGCTGAGTAAAATGAACCAACCATAGGTGATTTAACTTGATGGCCTGCAGGTGCTGCTGGTGTAGCATCGGCTTCAACGGCTGGCGCAGCTTGTGCTGGTGCCGCAGGCGCTGGAGCAGCAAATTGCTGTGGTGCGTACTGAGCGTAAGCAGGACCTGCGCTCATGTTGTTACGGTTAATACGTACTGATTCTTCACCTTCAGTGATTTCTAGCTCAGCAATACCTGATTCTTCTACTAATTCGATTAGCTTTTTGATCTTGCGAATATCCATGAACGACCCGCCTATAAGTTTGTTAGTTTAAATTAATTCGAGTTTTGCAACCGGCTCACGGCAGCGTTCAATGCTGCGTGGTAACCCATTGCACCTAATCCACATACCACACCTTGCGCCACATCAGAAAAATACGAATGATGACGAAATGCTTCACGTGCATGCACATTACTTAAGTGCACCTCAAAAAAAGGAATATCAACGCTTAACAATGCATCACGTAAAGCGACGCTAGTATGCGTAAATGCAGCAGGATTAATAATTATGTAATCAACTGCCTGCCAAGCATCGTGTATTCTTTCAATAAGGGCTTGCTCACTATTACTTTGAAAATGCGTAAGCTGAACATCTAGACCCTCTGCGGCAGTCGTTAGTTCGCTCATAATTTCACCAAGAGTGTGCAAACCGTACTTTTCTGGCTCACGCTTTCCTAGCATGTTTAAATTTGGACCATTTATAACTAAAAGTTTAAATTTTGCAGCCATAATACGCGATATATCCTCTAAGTAATGAGTTAAGCCGTTGCGAGCTAATTTTGTACACTAAAGTAAGTATAAAAAACAAAAATTGCAACAAATTCTCACGTTAGCCAACTATTATAGTCAGTTCGATGTAAATAGCAGCAAAATACTGGTCTAATCTCTGGAGGTGTAATAAATATGACGTAATTGAAGGCAAGCCACTTGGTAAGCCCAAGCGGCTAAATTGCACTATTATTGTGCGCTGGCGCGCACTGCAGCTAGGTGGGTGGCAAAATCATCAGCGTTTAAAAATCCTGTAACGCGCTCTGAACTTAGCTCTTGCCCTTGTGTGTTAAAAAACAAAATACTGGGTAAACCAAACACAGTGAACTCTTCCATTAGCTCAATGGTGGTGTCATCACTTTGCGTTAAATCGATTTGAATTAACTGATAGTGACTAAACTCGCTCTGTACTTTGGCATCTGGAAATGTGTAATGTTCAAACTCTTTACATGCCACACACCAATCGGCGTATAAATCAACCATCACCAGTTTGCCTTGCTGATTAGCTTCAGCAACAGCGTTTTTTAGCTCGGTTAAATTAGCCACTTGTTTAAACTCATTACTTTGCTGACTAACCTGATCAACCTGTTGCTGCGGCCAAATAACGTTTTTAGCTAATGTAAAACCAGTAAGTACTAAAAATGTAGCACTAAACCAAAGCGCTGTTTTAAGCTTGCTTTGTGGCTGCGCACTTTGCCAATATTGTAAATAAACAGCCGTTGCCAGTGCTAAAATACCCGCCATAAGTAAAATAATGTCGGCGCTAATTATGCGCTCCAATAAAATAAGCGGCACAACAAGCATAATAAAACCAAATAACGTTTTAACTTGCTCCATCCAACCGCCTGCTTTAGGAAGCAATTTGCCACCAGACGTACCGAGTAATAAAAGCGGTAGGCCCATTCCTAAACTTAATACATACAGGGTTAAACCACCGACAAGGTAGTCACCACTTTGCGCTACAAATAATAGCGCAGCAGATAACGGAGCTGTGGTACAAGGTGATGCAATTAACCCCGACAACACCCCCATTAAAAACACACCTAGGTAATTGCCGCCTTTTTGGTTATTACTGACTTGCGTTAGCTTGCTCATCATGGCGCTGGGTAACTTAATTTCGTACCAGCCAAACATCGACATTGCGAGCAGTACAAACAGTAAACTAAAACTAATAAGTACATAAGGGTGTTGTAAATACCCTTGCACTTGCCCGCCTAAGGCCGCCACTACTAACCCTAATGCAGCATAAGTAAGCGCCATACCTTGTATATATACAAACGACAACGCAAACGCTTTTTTAGTAGACAGGTTTTGCTGCCCTGCAATTAAACTCGATAAAATAGGAAACATAGGGAACACACAGGGTGTAAACGCAAGCCCCACCCCAACAGCAAAAAATATGAGTAAATTGGTTACTAAACTTTGACTTGCTAATCGCTCTGTAAAACTTAAATCTTGAGTGGTTGTATTGCTTTGGCCACGCGTTGCGTCTACAGAAGGAGTTAATGCGTTTAATGTATCAGCGGCATTAGCAGATGAGTTATTACCTTGCGCTTGCTCTGAGGCAATAACGCTTAAAGGAATACTAATAACCTCAGGCGGATAACATAGCCCTGCTTTGGCACAACCCTGATAGCGCACCTTTACAACAGCACCCTCTGTAACATTACTGAGCTTACTTATAACACTCACACTATTGAAAAAAACTTCGGTTTTGCCAAAAAACTCGTCTTCAATTATTTCGCCAGTACCGGCATCGCCCACCTTTATGTTGGCGCCTTTGGCGATAATTTCTATTTTCTTTTTATAAAGGTAATAGTCAGGGGCTATATCCCATCCCACAAATAAAGTGCTACCTTGCTGATCAAAATCAAATACAAACGCTTGGTCTACGGGTAAAAAGGTTTGCTGTGGCGGGGCAAGTAAATCACCTAGCACATTATTGGTGTTTGCCTTTGCCGGAAGCGCCAGCAAGCTAACCAATAATAAAAAGAAAAACCGCATTAATTTAATACCTCATCCATCCAATGAAAATAAGCCAAATTACCAGTGGCCACATCAACCACTTGAATTTCGGGTACTTCGTAACTGTGTAAACTTTTGATAGTTTCAAAAACATCATTCATTTTTTCTGATTTTGTTTTAATCAGTAGCTTTGCTTCTATCTCTTGGGCAACATCGCCTTCCCACATATAAACTGAGGTCATATTTGGTAAAATATTTACACACGCCGCTAATTTTTGCGCTACAAGTGCTTTTGCTAAAGTGCGTGCTTCAGCCTCATCTTTGCACGTGGTAAATATCAATTTAAATTGCGTAGTCATAATTAACCTTTACTAATTTATAGGGAACTAATGCAATAGTATCTGATAGCTAGTGTAATGTGTAGGCGATGAATAATTGTAGATATTAAGCAATTATTAATCACTTTAAGCTCAACCTTGAAAATAGACCCTTTCACCCTCACTTATATTTCATCCACTCTTTTGAGTGCCATTATTTAGAGAGCCCTATGTTTAGATTTTTATTTGTGTTGTTTATTATCATTCCTATCATCGAAATTGCGCTACTAATACAGGTTAGCGATGTAATTGGTGGATTTGCGACTATAGCCCTAGTGATTGTTACGGCTATTTTGGGCGCCAGAATGGTTAAACAACAAGGTATGGGTGCATTACAAAATGCACAAAGCCAAATGGCCCAAGGGCAAATGCCAGCTAAAGAATTATTTACCGGCATTTGCGTGATCATTGCGGGTGTTTTATTGCTAACCCCAGGCATTATGACCGATGTATTCGGCCTACTATTATTAACCCCCTCAATACGCAACAAACTTGCTGCAGGCCTTGCAAGTCAAGCAACGGTACGCATGAGTACAGGTGCACAGCAAGGCTCTTCAGCCTTTACACAACACGCACACTCGCAGCAAGAACAACAGCATGTAAATAAACCAACTACCATTGATGGCGAGTATGAGAGAAAAGATTAAAAATTTATCGATTTTTCTCTTGGAATTTTACACTCTACCCCCATTAATGAATGCAAATTAGAAAAGCTTTTTTCTGTACTGTTCAGAAACTGTTAGGAGAACTAAAAAAATGAACATTCGTCCTTTACAAGATCGCGTAATCGTTAAGCGTCTAGAAGAAGAAACCAAGTCTGCTGGCGGTATTGTATTAACTGGCTCTGCAGCTGAAAAATCAACTCGCGGAGAAGTTATTGCTGTTGGCAATGGTCGCGTTCTAGATAACGGTGACGTTAGAGCTTTAGAAGTAAAAGCCGGTGACACTGTGTTATTTGGCTCATATGTTGAAAAAACTGAAAAGATCGAAGGTCAAGAGTACCTGATCATGCGTGAAGACAACATTTTAGGCATTGTAGGCTAACCCTACTTTTCGTTTAATAAACATTTAAGAATTTAGAGGAAATTAAAGATGGCAGCAAAAGAAGTACTTTTTGCAGGTGACGCACGCGCTAAAATGCTAACAGGCGTAAATATCCTAGCAAACGCAGTAAAAGTGACCTTAGGCCCTAAAGGCCGTAACGTAGTACTAGATAAATCATTTGGCTCTCCAGTGATCACTAAAGATGGTGTATCTGTAGCAAAAGAAATCGAACTTGAAGACAAGTTTGAAAACATGGGTGCACAAATGGTGAAAGAAGTTGCATCTAAAGCAAATGATGCAGCGGGTGACGGTACTACTACCGCAACTGTACTTGCGCAATCTATTGTAAACGAAGGTCTTAAAGCGGTTGCTGCGGGTATGAACCCAATGGATCTTAAGCGCGGTATTGATAAAGCAATTATCGCTGCAGTAGAAGAGCTTAAAGCGCTATCTGTACCATGTGCTGATACTAAAGCTATTGCACAAGTAGGTACTATTTCAGCTAACTCTGATAAAGAAATTGGCGACATCATTGCACAAGCAATGGAAAAAGTAGGCCGTAACACAGGTGTTATTACTGTTGAAGAAGGTCAATCACTAGAGAACGAACTAGATGTTGTAGAAGGCATGCAGTTTGACCGTGGTTACCTATCTCCGTACTTTATCAATAACGCTGAAAAAGGCGCTGTTGAGCTAGACAACCCGTTCATTCTACTTGTAGATAAAAAAGTATCTAACATTCGTGAGCTACTACCTACATTAGAAGCCGTTGCTAAAGCAAGCAAGCCACTATTAATCATTGCTGAAGACCTAGAAGGCGAAGCACTTGCAACGCTTGTAGTTAACAACATGCGCGGTATTGTTAAAGTATCAGCAGTTAAAGCCCCTGGTTTTGGCGACCGTCGTAAAGCAATGCTACAAGATATCGCGGTACTAACTGGCGGTACTGTTATCTCTGAAGAAATTGGTTTAGAGCTTGAAAAAGCAACTATCGAAGACCTAGGTACTGCTAAGCGTGTAGTAATCACTAAAGATGATACAACTATCATTGATGGTGCGGGTGAAGAAGATGGCATTAACGGCCGTGTTGCTCAAATTAAAGCACAGATTGAAGAAGCAACGTCTGACTACGATAAAGAAAAACTACAAGAGCGCATGGCTAAACTTGCCGGCGGTGTTGCAGTAATTAAAGTAGGCGCAGCGACTGAAATTGAAATGAAAGAGAAAAAAGACCGTGTTGAAGATGCATTACATGCAACTCGTGCAGCGGTTGAAGAAGGCGTAGTACCTGGTGGTGGTGTTGCTCTAGTACGTGCTGCTAGCAAGCTAGTTGAGCTACTTGGCGACAACGAAGATCAAAACCACGGTATTAAAGTTGCACTTCGTGCGATGGAAGCACCACTTCGTCAAATCGTAACAAATGCAGGCGACGAAGCGTCAGTAGTAATAAACGCTGTTAAAGGTGGCGAAGGTAACTACGGTTACAACGCAGCCTCTGGCGAATACAACGACATGCTTGAAATGGGTATCCTAGATCCAACTAAAGTAACGCGCTCTGCACTACAATTTGCAGGTTCGATTGCGGGTCTAATGATCACTACTGAAGCAATGGTTGCTGAAATCCCTAAAGAAGAAGCTGCTGGTGCCCCTGATATGGGTGGCATGGGCGGAATGGGTGGTATGGGCGGCATGATGTGATCATCCTCCTTTAAGCACCTTGCTTATATAAAACCCAGCTTCGGCTGGGTTTTTGCTTTTTAGTACAAGCCTATTGTTATTGCTTAATTTATCTCCACATCTATACCATGAGTTATTGGATTAAAGGTAAAAGGATTTGCTTAATAATAATGAATTAATCACCTTCTTTATTTTGGTATCACTTATAACAGGGTTAGTGGTATTTATTGCCTGGATTATGCTTAAGCTCGTTATATGGGGTAAGAGCATGTCTAAAGGAGCGTATTTATTTTTAGCGTTCTTTCCACTAATTTCACTTATGCCTATTCCACCCCCTACTTATGAAAATGTTCAAAAGGCCAAGCAAGAGCAGCGTAAACGAAAAGAAGACTCAGGTGACGACCCTACTAATGAAGATGAGTAAGCCAGTTTAGCTATGTAAATTAAAACACTTTTTAAGGACGCTTTATGCATGCTATAGGGTTTAAAATAGAGTGAATCCTTTTACTGCTAGCCCTATATTCGAAGCCAATGTATAACGTATATCTCCCCTTAAAATAAGCTTTAATAAACATTTACCTATACTATTCAACCCTGTATTGATATGTGAAAATACACAAACATAAAACAACTTTAGGTTTTTAAGTTATGCCAAAGCAGCATATAGGTAGTATTGCTCTTGTTGTAAAAGACTATGACGAAGCAATCGCATTTTATACAAAAAAATTAAGCTTTGAATTAGTGGAAGATACGGATTTAGGTGATGGAAAACGCTGGGTGTTAATAACTCCACCCAACTCAAACGGCACACATATATTACTTGCACAAGCCACAGAGCCTGAGCAGTTTAACGCTGTTGGCAATCAAGCAGGTGGCCGTGTATGGCTATTTTTAAACACTGACAACTTTTGGCGCGACTACGAAAGCATGCTAGAAAATGGCGTAGTATTTCATGAGCAGCCTCGTAATGAGCCTTACGGTACGGTGGCCGTATTTGAAGATCTCTATGGTAACAAATGGGATCTTATTCAACAGAGCTAAATACTTAGTTGATTAACGACCTGACTATTTGAAATAAATCCGAGGGTAGCATGCCGCGCTGCCCTTGCTCTTCAGCCGCAACCTCACCCGCTCGAGCATGAAGAGTTACCCCGTATCGCGCTGCTTCATCGATACTAAGCCCTTGAGCAAGCAATGCACCAATAATACCTGTAAGTACATCGCCACTCCCTCCCACGGCAAGTGCTGCGTTACCATTTTCACACACCCAAGTACTTTTGCCGTTATCAATTAAAGACCCAGCGCCTTTTAATATGCAAGTAGCATTATACCGTTTTGCGCATAGTCGCACGCTTCCAAACCTATTTGACTCTATTTCAGAGGTGTTTTTGCTAATGAGCCGAGCCGCCTCACCAGGATGCGGAGTAAGGACACATTGAGCCAATGGATAAGCACTTGCATTTTCAGCTAATAAATTAAGTGCATCAGCATCAAGTACAAGCGGCGTATTGTGCTCTTGGCAGTAGTGCATTACAGTGCAAAACGTTTTTTTAGCCCATTCATCCTGCCCAAGTCCAGGGCCAAGTACAACACAACTTGCCCACTCTAAAGCCTGTTCAAGGTTTTCACTCATGACCATTAACTCTGCCCTACCTATGCTTATTGGCATAATAGAACTTTGGTGCGTATAAACCTTTACCATCCCCGCGCCTGCTCTTAGCGCAGCTTCACTACTGAGCCTAATTGCACCCGCAGTACCTTGGTTGCCCCCTACGCATAATAACTTGCCATGATTGCCCTTATGGCTATTTACAGCCCGAGAGCCCAAGCGTTTAAAGCTGCCTATATTTATCAAGTGAGCACAAGGTGAAGCGAGTTGACTAAAAGTATCTTCAATTGCTAATTCATCGAGAATCAACTCACCGGCATGCTGTTTACCTGTCCCTGTAGAAAGGCCCTGTTTAACCGCAATAAAAGTAAGTGTTTTTGTTGCCTGAATAGCTGCGCCTAATACTTCACCTGTATTTGCATCAATCCCTGAGGGAACATCAATACTTAAAACAGGTTTTTCGCTTTGGTTGATGGCGGTAATAATCTCACAATAATTTTCGCGAACAGGTGAATTAAGCCCAGTACCTAGTAACCCATCAATCACACAGTCGCAGCAATCTAAATCACTCTTTGCAAACTCGTTAACTATGCCACCATTATCAAGCCATAATTGCTTCGCTTTAGCAGCGTCACCACTGAGTGTTTTAGCAGGGTCTATAGCGCAAACTTTAACCTCTGCACCAGAGTCCTTAATTAAACGCGCGGCTATGTAAGCATCACCCGCATTATTACCATTACCTGCAATAATTAAAGTAAGCTTAGCGTTAAAAGACTGCCACTGCTTGTATACTGCCTCTCCCGCTCGCTGCATTAAAGTAAATAAATCTATTCCACATTGCTTAGCCGCCTCTCCCTCATAGGAGCGAACCTGATCTTTTGTGTAAATATGCCTTTGTTTATTTAACATAGAAACTCGCCATAAATAAGTGTGTAGATGCTCTATAACTATAGCTTGGGATAAAAGAGCACTTTTCAATAGCGGGTTTAGCATGCTAAACAGCTATTAAAGCTGAAATTGAAGCCTTTAATACAAAGAGTTTGAGTTCTGTGGTGGGCTCTTTCCGCGGGTTTCGTGATACTCAACCCACGCTATGGAAGTGGTGGAGACTGTGCGAATAATACCTGGAATGTATTTTTTACTTTTCTGCAGACGTAAAAAAGCCCGGCTCTTTCGAGTCGGGCTTTCTTGTATTTGGAGCCTGGCAATGTCGTAGTGCCCACAGCGGTAGAGAGTCACATAGCAAATGGAACATTATCATTGCGTCGGGTGTCGCTTCGCTCGCCCGACCTACGTTTTAGGTTTAAAAGTGAATTCATTACGAGTGCTTTTTTCACTTTCCTGTAGACGTAAAAAAGCCCGGCTCTTT
>NZ_DCYU01000042.1:0-26237 GCF_002331165.1 Pseudoalteromonas sp. UBA2102 | reverse complement strand
GTGGGGTCGCATTATAGGGAGATCCGAAAACAGATCAACCCTTTTTTTAGATCTTTTTACTGTTCGAACAAAAATAGAGCAAAACAGTATAAAACTAGCTAAATCACTGGCTAAGATGATGCTTTTTTATACTGATTTTTATTATTTAATATAAATTTCATTGCTATGTTCGTTTAAGACGTTAAGATAGCAAGTTCACAATGTTAAATTAATGTTTATTTCCTGTTTATTGGTAGATCTAAAATGAAATTACCCGATCAAAAATCTTTTATCTTCTCTGTTATTCTTGCTGTAGTTGGTTTTGTTATTGTTGAGTTTGCTTTAGGCAGCTTAGCTTTAAGCCCAGCATTGCTATTTGGTGCTGGTTTATTAATTGGTGGGATTGCTATTGCTGCAATATCATCGGAAGGTGGTGAAGAAGCTGAAGTTAAAACAAAAACACTTTATGTTGGTAATCTTCCTTATCGTGCAAATGAAGGTGTTGTTCGCGCTTTGTTTGAAGAACAAGGTAAAGTTTTCAACGTGCGCCTATTAAAGGATAAAAATACTGGCAAACGTCGTGGCTTTGGTTTTGTTGAAATGGCACAGGCAGATGCAGACAATGCAATTGCTAAGTTAAACGATAGTGAGTTCCAACAGCGTACTTTAAAAGTACGTGAGGCAAAACAAAAACAAGAAGATGATTCTAGCTCTTTACGTACTGAGACGGATCAATCAGTGTAACGTGCTTTATAGCTAGCTTATTACTCAAAACATCAGCCGTTGCATAATATTGCAGCGGCTTTTTTTTGTCTGTAAATTTATTTCCAAAGTTATGCTGCTCTAGTAGGTAGTTTACTCTGCTAGCAATGGCCGCGCCTGAATCGAGTAATTGCACTGCGTTATTAAAGTACGCTTGTATAGCATCGCTAAGAATTGGGAAATGTGTGCAACCTAGTACAAGTACATCTATATCTGAGTTAATGCGCAAACGCGTAAGCTCTTTATGCAGTTTGAGTGTATCTAGCTGCTGAGTGAAAAATAACTGCTCTGCCAATGCCACCAGCTCAACACTGCTATATAAACTCACTGTTACGTTGCTGGCATGCTCTTTTATTAATGTATGAGTATAGGGGCTTGCAACTGTGGCGGGGGTTGCCAATAAGCCGATGTGCTTTGTGCTAGTTACTTCAGCAGCAGGCTTTATTGCTGGCACTACGCCTACAATAGGTATTGATGTAATTTTGCGTACTTCACTTAAGGCTGATGTAGAGGCTGTATTGCAGGCTATAACAATAAGGTCGACATTAAGCGCGTTTTGCTCAATAAAATAAATGAGTGAGCATAAACGCCCTATAATAGTTTGCTGGGTTTGCGCGCCATAAGGGAGTAACGCATTATCCATAAAGTAGCTGTACTGTGCATCTGGAATACGCTTTTGAATATGCTCAAGCACGGTGGTGCCACCTATACCTGAATCAAATACCATTATGTGGGCTGACAAACTTTGGTTCCTACTGTTTATTAAGAACGGCAGTTTGCCATGAGTTATTTATAAAAGAAAGTAGTTTAGCTTTGCTCAGACTTTAGCCCGTCGAGTGCATCGCCCGCTGAATTTAATTGGTTTAGGTTTTCAAACATTGCCTGTGTGTAATCAACTAGCTGATCGACCGCTGCTTGATCTTGGTTTAGCCACTCTATAATACCGGCAAGCTGATCTTGTAGGCCTAGTTGCGATGCTTTATCAAATGCATTTTTTAGATCGTCATTAAAAGGTGCGATCGCATCGGCTACCTCTTTTGTTGGGTTTGGCTGATATTGCTCATAACTTTTAACGGTAGCGACTGTTTTTGTTTGACGAAGGTCCATTGAAAATGCAACAAGTTGCTCACTGCCTAAGCTCAGTTCTTGTGCTTTTTCAAATGCTTCATCCAAATCACCGCTAAAGAATGTTTTACTTACACCTTGTAGCTCTTCCATCATGGCGTTAATGGCATCTTGCTCTTGCTCGTTTAAATCACCATTAACTGACATTGAAAAAGACAGCTCTCGAGATTGCGACGACGAGCTGGCAAACGATTCGCTGTTATTGCTTTGTTGATACCCGCTCGCTGTTTGAGACTCATATGCATCAGCAAAGCTAATACTGACCTCATCACCTTCGGCCGTTGTAAACTTATACTCGGCATTGCTGCTCATGCTTACATATTGTGCTTGGCTTACGCTAACACTGGCCGCTTGTGGGTTAAATAGGGTTTGCTCAAACTCATCAAGCCCCTCAAAAATGCCTTCTTTTGACTTGTCGATGCCCTCTTGCATTTCTTCGTTAAATACACCGGTGCCTTTTAGTTCATCAACCGCTTCGTCTATACCGGTTTGAACACCTGAGCGCGCATCATCTAACATATTTTTTAATTTATCGTCATCGGCACCATTGGCTTTGGCTTTATTAACTGCGCCAGATACAAAGTCGAGTACATTTTTTACTATTTCATCAAAATCGAATAAAGGTTTATCGGCTTGTTTTTGCTCAACAGGTAAACCTAGCTGCTCTGCCATTTTGTCGCCAAGCACTTTTGCAGCAAGTTCTCTGCCTCGCTGTAATGAACTTTCTTGCGGAGATTGGATTGTTGGCTGCTGTAGCGCCTCTTTATTATTGAATTTGTTTACGTTGTTGTTTGGCGTATAGCCATAATTACCGATTTTCATGATCCACCTCCGTTACGTACTTAGCTTATTATCGGCTAATAGTGACAAAACTAAAGTGCATGTTTAAAAAAACAGCAACTTTATTATCAGCAAAACTAGACAAATACTGCTCGCTCCCTACAATAGCGCCGATAAATAGATCTCATAAATAAGGTAGTAGCATTAATGGCAGTGATTAAAATAGATACCACACAGTACGATACGCAGCTAAATGAAAAAGAGCAGCGTATTACGTCGCAATTTAAGCGATTTGGTGTGCAAGCGTTAGAGGTGTTTAGCTCAGAGCCAATTAACTACCGCCAACGTGCTGAATTTAGAGTATGGCACGATGGGGACGATCTATTTCATATTATGTTTGATCAGGCCACGAAAGAAAAAATTCGCGTCGACACCTTTGACCCTGCCGCGCCATTAGTTGGTGAGGTTATGCAGGTGATGATTGATAATTTAAAGTCGTGTGAAGTATTACGCCGTAAGCTGTTTCAAATCGATTATTTATCGTCATTAAGTGGCGAGATTTTAGTAAGCTTGCTTTATCACAAACCACTCGATGAGCAGTGGCTAACTGAAATAAAAGCCCTGAAAGAAAAACTGAGCAGCAAATACAACATTGACTTTATCGGTCGTGCGCGCAAACAAAAAGAAGTACTAGGCAATGATTTTGTTACTGAGCGTTTAACCATAAACGGCCAGGAGCTTATTTATCAACAAGTAGAAAATAGCTTTACGCAACCTAATGCTAAAGTGAATATAAAAATGCTGGAGTGGGCACAAGACTTATGTAAACCACTGAGTAATGATCTGCTGGAACTTTACTGTGGTAATGGTAATTTCTCTATTGCATTGGCGGGTTCGTTTAATCGCGTATTGGCTACTGAAATATCTAAGTCTTCTGTGCATTCAGCGCAATACAACATTGCTAAAAATAAGGTAGATAACTTAGATATAATTCGTATGTCGAGTGAAGAGTTTACCCAGGCAATGAATGGCGAACGTACCTTTTCGCGTTTAGAGGGGATAGATTTAAAAAGTTACGATTGCCAAACTATTTTAGTCGACCCTCCACGCGCAGGTATGGATACCCTTACCTGTGACTTAGTAGCCAACTACGAGAACATTATTTATATATCGTGCAACCCAGAAACGCTTGAGCGCGATTTAGATCATTTAACCCGTACTCATAATGTTAAGCGCTTTGCGATATTTGATCAGTTCCCTTATACGCATCACATAGAATCGGGTGTTTTCTTACAAAGAAAATAGTGAGTTAATATTATAATGCCAGCACCTTTATAAGTGCTGGTATTTGATTTTCACTAAACACTTCAATTTGATGCTCCATCAGCAACTTAGCAGTCATACCCATGCCCTGTACTTTTACCCCACTATGGCTACCATCGTAAATTGTATTTCTACCACACGAAGGGCTCGACTCTTTAAGTAAAGCAAAACGAATTGCATGCTCATTACATAAGTCTAGGGCTTTAGCTGCACCTGATTTAAATTCTTTAGTTACATCCTCATAAGTGCTCGTTACTACTCTGCCTTGTTTTATCTCTGCTGATGCTCTAGGTGTTGGCAATCCACCAGCCACCTCAGGACAAAACATAACTAACCTATTTTCTTTACGCCATACATTAATTTGCGGGTGTAATAATGCTTGGCTTTTACCATCGTATCGAACAGGTAAGCCAAATAAACAACTCGATATTAATATTTTTTCCATTACTACATCCCTATAAACAAAAAAGCTCCTTACGGAGCTTTTTTGTTTTAGCAAACCTTACTTGTTCGCTAAATAATTAATTAATTTACTAATATCTTCTGGCGCGGTAATACCAGACTCACGGCCTAGGTTTAATTTGTATTTACCATTTACGATAAAGGTTGGTACGCCACGTAGCGCGCCTTTTTCTTTAAAGTAATTTTGGTCACGCTTCATTTTAGAGCTTAATGTACGTACCGAGAAACTTTTGTATAGTTTATCAAACTTATCGCCATCAACACCCTGCGCTACAAATACATCTTTTACATCTGCAAGCTCGTTAAATTTAGCGCGCTTAGTGTGAATGTGATTAAAAATAGCCGCAACAATTTTATCTTTTTGTGGAAGTACTTCCGCAGTGGCCAGCGCTTGGCTCATCATTTGTTGGTTTTCTGGATCGCGAACACCGACAAAATCAACATGGCTCTTTTTAAATTTAACGTCTTTGTCTAGCTTTGGCTTAAACTCACCAATTAACGCTTCCATGTTATTACAAGCAGGGCAATAAAATGAGAAAAACTCTTTTACTTCTGGCTTTTTAGTCGCGCGCTCAGCAACTACATCGTAATGTACGCCTTCTTCATAAGTGGCGGCTACACTGCTCGCAGCCATAGGCAATAGTAATGCAAGTAAACCTGCTTTAACTAATTTGATCATTGTTATTGTTCTCCGAGATTAAAGTGTTAGTAAAAAAGCAACTAACTCATTCAGTTCTTGCTGGTTATTAATGGTGTTAATGTTTATTTTATATTTATCGTTTACAATAAAGGTAGGCACACCAGTTAGCGCACCTAGTTTTGAATATTTGTTTTGTTTATCTTGCATTGCACGCTCAGCTGAAATAATTGGCATGCTGGCAATGTCTTGATCAAACGTTGCACTATCGATACCGTTAACTTCAAGCAGCTTTTTAACGTCTTTCATTTGCGTTAAAGGTGCGCGCTGTACATGAATACTTTTAAAAATTTGGTCGCTGATACTTTGTGCTTGACCGTGCTTTTTACCGATTAAGTAGGCGTAGCTTAAGTTGCTTTGTGCCTGTGGTGATACACCGCCTAAAAAGTTAACGTGATTTTTTATAAATTCAGTGCCCTCAGGTAGGCTTTTTTCAATTGCCTTTGCAACAGGCTCAAATTTAAAACAATGCGGACAGTAAAACGAGAAAAATTCGGTTACTTGCGGCTCTGCGCTTTTTTCTACATCAATAACAGTATACTGGTTATCGGCTTCAAACTGTGCAGCAAGGGCTGCAAATGGTAAACATAAAAGTAGTAGGCTCAGTTTCAATTTTTTAAGCATTGGTATCTCGTGTACTTTTTAAATAAAATTTTATGGCAATAACTTCAGCGGAGCTTCTTGCAGTGCTGCAAACTGCTCTTTAAGCGCTAAAATTTGTTGCTCCCAGTATTTGTCTTCAGCAAACCATGAAAAGTTCCGTACGAACGCAGGATCACTCCATCGTTTAGCTACCCAACCCATATAGTGAATAATACGCATTGCACGAAGCGGTTCAATTAATTTGAGTTGAGTGTGGTCAAAATCACAAAACTCTTCATACGCATTTACAAGGGTGTCTAACTGTAACAGCTGTGTTTGACGATCGCCACTGAGCATCATCCATAAATCTTGAATGGCCGGCCCCTGACGAGCGTCATCTAAATCAACAAACATAAGTGCTTCGCCTGCCCACAAAATGTTACCTGCGTGGCAATCACCATGTAAGCGGATCCCTTGCACATTTTTATACTGTGCTTGCGCTTGTTCAATAACCAAGTCCAATATGGTGTAAAAAGCCGTGCTGATCCCCATAGGTACCAAATTACTTTTTTGCAGATGAACTTTAGCTGTATGCAAATATTCTTCGCAGCTAAAGGTAGGTCTGTGCTCAAATGCTTTGCTTTTAGCCACCTGATGCATACGGCCAATTAAACGACCCATTACATCAAGCTGATCCAGGTTATCAACTTCAAATTGTCGCCCGCCTACACTTGGAAATAACACAAATACATAACCTTGGTGCTCAAATAAGCTTTCTCCGCTGTGCTTAATAGGTGCAACAACGGGTACTTCGGCCTCGGCTAATTCAAATGCAAAGTCGTGCTCTTCTTGTATTTGCGCTTTGCTCCAGCGCTCTGGTCGGTAAAACTTAACAACGTAGCGCAGGCCATCTTCCGCCTTAAATTGGTAGACTCTGTTTTCGTAGCTGTTAAGTGCTAATAAACCTGACTCTGCATATATACCAACGCTTTCTATCGCATCGAGAATTAAGTCGGGCGTTAAATCTTCAAAACTAAATTTACTCATGGGCTTCTTAATGTAAAAAGCGGGTTACCCCGCTTTTGTTAGTGTGTTTATCGCGCTTTAAAAAAGTTACTCGGTTGCGATATGCTTTCATCGGGGTCATTAACCGGTGAAAGTACAAAGTTAAACTCCGTCATTGGCGCTTTTAAATCATACGGGTCCATCACAAGTGACAGTGGCACATTATGCGATTGCCCTGCTTGCACTGTAAATGTTTGCTTGCCAATGTACTTAAAGTTTTCAAGGCCTTGAACATCAATATTAAAGGTTTGCTCGTACTGCGCCTTGTTGATTACTTTTAATGTATAGGTGTTTTCTACCAAGCCATTAAAGTCAACTCGATACAGTTGGTTACGGTCTCGTATTATGTCAAAGTCCATAGGCTTTCTAAATGCAATGTTAGCCACCAGCGCACTGGTAAGCACCACCAGTATGACCGTGTAACCTATGATTTTAGCTCGCAGTGGGTTGGTTTTATTTTCAGGTGTTTCGAGATTACGCTCAGTAGTATAAGAAATAAGACCCCGCGGGTAATCCATTTTATCCATTACACCATCGCAGGCATCAATACATGCGCCACAGTTTATACACTCGGCTTGCAAACCATTACGAATATCTATCCCTGTAGGGCACACCTGTACACACAAGTTACAGTCTATGCAATCGCCCATATCTAAATCTTCGTGGGCAATTTTACGCGAACGTGGGCCCCGGCTTTCGCCGCGTTTTTCATCGTACGTTACGGTGTAAGTGTCTTTATCAAACATAGCTGATTGAAAACGTGAATAGGGGCAAATGTGTAAACACATAATTTCACGCATCCACCCTGCATTAGCGTAAGTACACGCTGCAAAGAAAATAATACTTACCAGCGCGTAACCACCTACATTAAAGGTAACAAAGTCAGGGAGTAATTCACGGATAGGCGTAAAGTATCCGACAAACGAAATAGCCGTATATAAGGCAAATAAAACCCAACTGGTGTGCTTTGCTGTTTTTCGCCAAAACTTATCAAAGTCCATCGGGCGTTGATCTAGCTTTTTACGCTGATTCGCTGTGCCTTCAAACTTTTCTTCAAACCAAATAAATATAAAGGTCCATACAGTTTGCGGGCAGGTATAGCCACACCATACTCGGCCATAAAAGGTAGTAACCAAAAAGAGTGCAAACGCGGCCAACATAAATATAAAGGCTAATATAGTGAAATCTTGCGGCCACAGCGTTAGCCCAAAAATATTGTACTTTTGGCCAACTAAATCAAATAACACAGCTTGCTGGCCATTAAAATTTATCCAAGGCAAAAGCATAAAGGCAAGCATGCCTAAAAAGCCTATACGCTGTCTAAGTAACTGATGAAGCCCTTTTACTGCGCGAACATAAATTCGGTTACGTGGGTTAAACCTGTCGTCTTGACGGCTTAAATCCGGTTGTTGGATTTTAACCTCTGCAGGTATATTCTTTACTTTAATTTGCTTGTCCATCGAAGTTCCTCAACGCCGCTTGGAAATAAAAACGTAGCAATATGTGCGTATTCTATACTGTAACTGTAGTTCGTTAATGGTAAGTGTGATTAGTTTAAATAATCAGCTGTTTGAATACTTTCAGATATTTCAGAAATATCTAACTGCTGTTGGCTATTATAACAATACTGGCTAAAATTACAGGTATAGAATGCTAATAATTTATTCATCTCAGTTACTTGCTTTTAAAATGCAGTTTATTACACTGCTTGCTAAATTTACCCCATTAAGATCAAGGTTTACGCATTCATGAAAAAGTTTATTATATTGGTCATTCTGATCCTTGCGTTTTTTACTATTGATCACCCATTAGTTAAAGAGCCCCGCGAAAAGCTATTAGGTGAAGGTGTGGGTTTTTTAAGTGATGCGAGCAAAATAAACCGTAGCCCAGCAGCCAATATGGCTAAAAACCGCATTAGCAGTGCGTTAAAGCTCTCTGAGTCTGAACACGAATATATTGAAAAAACCTTTACCACTGATGATTCAGTGCAGTTATTTCATTTACGTTATTGCCGCGAGCGCGACCTAAATTTATATTTTTACGAAGAGCGTTTAAATACAGTGTGTAAAATTGTATCGGATGCATTAGAACAAAAGAGAGCTAAGTAGTGGATTTTTCGCAGTTAAACAAAAAAGCGAGTGACTCTTTTCATAAACAGCGCACAATACTTAAAAAGCTATCGCAAGGAAAAACCTTGCATTGTGAGCAGTGCGGCGAGGTGTTAACACTCGATTTAGCCACCAGCGAGCCGGGTAAAGGCGTTGTTAAGTGTAAAAAAGGCTGCACTGATATTATTTTAGAACTTGGCGCTTAATTATTCTAAGCGCCGTTTAATATACCTAAAGGCTACTCTTCCCACCCTTCATCTGTAATCAGCCCACTGTTTATGGCTACCACCTCAATAAGCTCGGCAAAACCTAATGCAAAGTCGCCCATTGATTCGTACTGATACTGATATAAGGCTTCGAGTGTCATACTATTTTGCTGCGCAATTTGCACTCTTGTTTGCTCATCCACAGCAAAAAAGCTAAGCGTACTTAGCGCACTCTCTAGTGCTTCTTTGTACTGAGGCTCTAAAGCGGGAGCTGTTAATAGAGGTTGTGCGTACTCATGAGTAGCACGTAAAAAACCTTCACTCCACGCTTGGGTATAGTCTAGGTCAAAATTGGCGGGTAACTTGTAACCGGTTTCAAATACTTGCTCACTAATTTGATGGTACAACGCCATAAATAAAAACAGTATTTCTTCGTCTAAATCGTTAGCCGTATTAGGCACTATATGCGCTAACCACTGGTGAACTTCTAATGGGCTTGGCGAACAAATAACCCCAAATAGATAGCCTTGGCTTTGTGTTAATGACATAGCCTGAGGTTGAGTACTTAAAAATGCACTTAATTGCTGTGCGTGTTGTTCGTTAAACTGTGGTAATTGCATTAAATCTCTTTTATTACATTAAAAATTTAGTGGGTAGCGGCCCTGTGTATCGGGGCGGCCTAAAAACTTAACCGCGTCGTGTACATCTTTTGGTAAGCTGGCATCAGGTTTAACATAGCCTGCAACTTTAAAGTCAAAGTTAGCTTTAAGTGTTGCGTCGGCTTCAAGGCCTAACGTGTTATCTGGGTCGACCAAAATAGCTATATCGCCCGACTTACAGCTTAACATGCCACTCAGTGGCCCTATATTAAACCAGCCATTAAAGCCTTTAACATCTATATTTGGGCTAGCAATCTCGCCTTTTAATGACTCACAATAAGGTACACCTGAGGTGTACTCGTTAAGCTCTAAAATGACTCGGCCTTTAGCCGTAGCTGGTATAGGTAGTGCAATACGTTGCATGGCACGCTCTACGGTCGAGCGAATTAAACCATCGGTAACTTTAACCACATTGTTAAATAATCCGTAATTCACATCAGCATAGCCCGAAATATCGCTACGCTCACGCGGATTACCAAATTTTAAGTTAGCATTTAAATTACCCGTAAATAACTGCCAGCCAGCAATATCCCAGCGTACATTATTTAGCTGCTCGTCTTGATAGCGCACTTGCATCATTTGACCTTGCCATACACTTCCTACGGTTTGCCCTATTTCAAGCTGTTTTGGTAAGTACGGCTTAGCTAGGTCTAACGCAATGGCCGCTGGTAATTTCATTATGCAAAACACAATAAAACTAATAAAAAATACCACTGATAATATTATTATTTTTTTCATTAATTACTTCTCTAGTACTAAGCGGCTTACACGTACAAACCCTGATTTATCATCTTTGCTTAAATCAAGGTTCTCTACTGTTAAGCCATGCTGATTAACCAGTTCGTCTAACCATTCTATTAATTGATTAAACTCTACCGAATCAAGCGTTAAACGTAACGAGTTATCGTTAGGCTGCATTTTACTAATAGTAATACGGTAACGACTACGCGTTGAATTAACCACTTGGCTAATATTTTGATTGCTAATTGCCTGCGTGTTACCCGCCGCTTTTAACTTTACTATGCTTTCATCAACCCATACGAGCAGCTCTTGCTGAGTGACGTACGACTTTTTAGCTTTATCTATGGCGTTATTTAGAGGTCTAAAAATCCCCATTACTAAAACAAAAACAACAAATATACCACCAGCAACCATAATCAATTGCTGCTCTTGCTCTTTTAAAGAGCGCCAGTATTGCATTATTTGCTTTTTCATACTGCACCTCGCAGTTTAATTTCGCCTACGACAAAATCGCCATCGTTATTTAACGACCCTTGTTCAACCGTTAACCCTTGTTGCTCAAGTATACTTTTTACTTTACCAAACGTTTGAAAGTCTTTTGCGCGTGCGCGTATTCGCAGCTCATTACGGCGTTTATCGTAACGTAGGGTTTCTGGCGTAAATTCGCTTACTTGCGAAAAAACGCCAACCAATTGGCTGGTCAAATCTAAAAATCCAGCTTCACTTTCGCCATTAATGGTTTTAAGCGCGCCCCTGATTTGGCTTTTAATTAAGTTAGGACGTACTTTAGTTCCGGGGAATGCTTTTTGGTATCTATCCACTACCTGGGCTTTAGCAAGCTCAACACGCGAGTTAAGTTGATTTAGTTCAACAAGCTTTATAGCAATGGTAGCAAATAAAGCAACACCGGTAATAATGGCTGCGCCTTTCCAATAACCCCACCACAGTGCACTTTTCTTTTTAAGCTGGTGCATACCTTGGCGTAAATTAAATTTAACGCTGGTAAGTTGTTTAGCAAATAAAGCCAATGGTAAATCGTAGTCGCTTGCTTGCGAAATTAGGTTAATACATTCAGGAAACTGATTAGCTGGGCTATAGTGCTTTACGCTCGGCTCGCCAAGTGCACTTAAGTAATCCCTTAGCCAGCTATTCTCAACGGCACTAATATGCCAATCGCCTCTTTTAAATAACCACTGATTATTAAGCTCTATGGCGGTTAATGTATCATCATCGGCTGTAGGCAGTAGCAGGGCATCAGGTAAAATGGTGTATACCGCCAAGTTATGCTCTGAAAATAAAGCAAGCCAAGCCTCAAACCACTCGCGGTCAGTTAAGGCAACTTTAATTGCATGCTGCTCATTAATCATAGTGGGCTCGCCAATTGCGACAAATAGCTCGTCTATATCGCACGCAATGTCTTCTTCAAGCATGTATGGCAACGCTTGCTCTAACTTACGATTCCACTTAGTCGGCAACGCCACTGTTTTAAGCTGCACCTGATCGCTAGGCAGTAATACCACTACCTCGCGGGTTTGCGCTTTTTCACTTAGCTCACTTAAACGGCTTGCATCGGTTAATTCCCCACTGGCAATTATTTCTTGTTCTTGTGGTGAATAAATTAACCAATTTAATTTATCTTGCTCTGTTTGACCCGTGCGGATCAGCAGTATTTCTGTCACTGTACGCCTCCAAATTTTCGCGCCAGTATCGTTACTTCGCCATTTTTGGCATGAAGTAATGTGGTCATCGAAAAACGCAAATCGACAAATGTCGCCTGCGTTTGTAATTTAAAATATTCGCTGTTAATACTAAATAGTTCTTTAACCGAATCTAAATTTGTACCGCCTTGCTGCTGTACCTCGGAAAAAAATTCATCCACGCTATCAAATCCGGTTTCAGGGCGAGCTGCTATAACGGCCTCTGCGCCCGATAACGATAATTCGTCAATCATGGCACTTAAAATAAGTGCCTGTTCGGGAAGTAACGTATTGACGTTAATCGATAATAAGGGAGACCCGGGAATAACACACACAAAAGGTAATACCTTTTCCATTACTAGCGGATTAAAACCTTTTACCAAACGCAACTCAGAAGGTGATGCAAATAAACTATTTGCGCTCATATAAGGGTAATCACGCGATAAATACTCGTCTTCTTCAGCGCCTGAACGATAGGTAATGCTGTTTTCATCAAGCCAGTCAAATACACTGTCTGCCATTGCTTCTTCGCTTTCCTCGGCAGGTAAATCTTCAATGTTTTCTAATAATGCAAATAGTGCTTTATGAGCAGGGTTGGTTTTGCTGGTAGAGTTTGGGTCTGGTGCTTCCCCTAATGCATTTAAATTTAAACACGCCTGTAAGTCAGTAATTTTACCGCTTAGAGTACCGTTATCTACAGGGTATTGGGTGTCGCCTTGCGTGGCCCAAACCTGATCTAACGAGGTTTTGTCAGGATCATCGTCTTTACTTAACTTTAGTGCCTTTATTGCCAGCTCTTCACCGCCGTAGGCATACCACTTTGCTTGTTGGTGACCTTGCAGGTTAGTGCTTTTTTGAACCTGCACCATTAAATTAGCACTCATTTCTACGGCTAATATCGCGGCTAGTGCAACAATAAACAGCACAATAACTAATGCGGCACCGCGTGATTCGCGCTTATTCATTAATTACTCTCCCCGCTGTTTTTGCCCTGCCCGGGTACTAAAAAAACACGACGAATAGGCTCTGCCTCAATTTGTTGTAAAGTAACCGCAACCGCTTTAGGTAAGGCTTTTATTTGCCATTGCTCTTGCCATTCGTTGTTGGCATCTAAAAATTCAAATTTAAGCTCTTCGATACCTTTTAAAACAACTTGTACCCGCGGCTCCATATTATCAAGCTGATCTACATACACTCTGTATACACGCTCTAAATTGTCATCAAGCACTCTATACCCTACGGCTTGTAATTCAGAACGAGGCAGCAAATTAATTGGGTTTACCCAGCCATCACGTACAAACGCAATACCATCGTATTGGCTTTCTAATATATAACGCCCTGCTAGTAAGTATTGCTCTTGCGCATCACCGGCTTCGTTACGTACAGTGCGCTGAGTCATTTGGCTAAAGTCTTGATCCATTAACCTAAATGCGGTTTGTAGGCCGTTAAGCTCCGCTATTTTTTCATCAGACGCTTCTTTTGCTTTGGTGGTTGAGTCTAAAATTTGGTGAGTAGCCATAATCACCACCGCTAAAATAGCCATAGCAACTAATACTTCGATTAATGTAAATCCGCGCTGCTTCACTTATTAGCTGCCTTTATTTAAATAAGTTGAAAGCTCGTACACCGATTGCTCGTATTTTTCGTCGCTAAAAACATTTATGGTCACTTTTACAAAGCTTTTGTCTGCAGTTTTTGCTATTTCTTGCTTCCAAAACCACTCAACGCCCGCCATTACTTCGCTGCCGCGCGCGCCATTTTTAGCCTGCCAGTCTTTACCTTTACTACGCTGCACCACAAGCACATTTTCTGCCACCCACGATGCATATGTTTGCTCTTCAAGTGCTGTTAAATGATTTATATGCTCGCCGGTTGCTTGCATAGCTGCAATCCCAGCCATAGCACAAATACTTAACGCCACAAGCACTTCGAGTAAGGTAAAGCCTTTATTTAGCCTCATTATTATGGCTCTTTTCGCAAATTAACAGGGGCTGTAAATTCCCCTTCAATGTAATACACAGGCTCGCTTTGCTCTTTTAATTCAACAATAAGCTGAAAGGCGCTGACCTCGCCAGATGATAAAATAAGGACTTGCGGTATTTTTAGTTTTTCAAGCTCTAATAAGCTATCGTCATCGCCGCCGCTCATTAGCTCACGCCAATTAGCTTGCTCAAGTAAGTTCTCTTGTGACCAAGCTAAATCTTCTAAATTGAGCGTGAGCTTTAACCGTTCATCCAGCTCAATGGGCTTGTAAAGGTCTTCTCGGTCAAAGGTAATCCATTTTTCGCCATCAAATACTAAAAACTCAAGGGTGTTTTCTTCAACCATCAAGCCAAGTTCTATTTGATTTAAAATAGCAAATTCAGAGGCCATGTTAATGGTGGTATGCAGCCTAAGCGCTTGTGTATCAAGCTCATCTTCGGCACCGCCTTCTAAGCTGTATACCACCATTTTGGTCGCAAATGCGATAATAGTAAGTACCACTAAAATTTCTATTAAGCTAAACCCAAGGTGGTGGGCGCGCATACGATTAAGGCTTACTTGCATAGTAAGCCTCGTGCAATCGTATTTAACCATACTGCTGGGTTAAGTCGCATTTATTGCTCGTCTTCGTTCCAGTTGCCAATATCATCATCGGTACCGGCTTCGCCATCAGGTCCCATTGAAAAAATATCAAACTTGCCAATTTCACCTGGGCTAATTAGCTGGTACGGGTTGCCCCATGGATCTTCTGGTAATTCATTTACAAAACCACCATCAGGGAAACGCTTTGGAATTGGCTCAATGCTGGTTTTATTGACCAATGCTTCTAAGCCTTGCTCTGTGCTTGGGTAGCTTTTATTTTTAAGCTTGTATAAGCTCATTGCATCTTCAAGCTGTTGAATATCTAGATGTGCTTTATCGATAGCAGCTTCTTCTTGTTGGCCCATAATATTAGGCGCCACAATTGACATAATCATCCCGATAATAACCAATACCACCATTACTTCGAGTAAAGAAAAACCTGATTGTTTATTCACGTAAATACCTCATTTTCCAAAAACATAATTTAATTTGGCGTCATCTAAGTAAATACTAACTTAGCTAACCCCTTAAAGCTTAAAGTCCTACCGCTTTATTCATTGCCATTATTGGCTGTAAAATAGCCATTACTATAAACAAAACAATCACCGCCATTGAGGCAATCATTGCTGGCTCTAATAATTTTAATGATACGTTTACCATGCTTTCAAACTCACGGTCTTGGTTATTAGCCGCGCGCTCTAACATTTGTTCTAACTCACCTGATTTTTCACCGCTGGCGATCATGTGCAGCATCATCGGTGGAAACAATTTGGTTTGCTGTAAAGCCGCTCTTAGGCTTGCACCTTCACTGACTCTATCGGCAGCATCTGCCACTGATTTTTTCATTTTTTTATTCGCTAATACACCACCCGATATGCGCATGCCTTCAAGTAGTGGTACTGAGCTTGACGATAAAATACTGAGCGTACGTGCAAAACGCGCGGTATTAATACCCCGCGCTACTTTACCAAAACCAGGCATGTGCAGTACGCGGTCGTCCCACCAAAAGCGTATTTTAGGTTGTTTAAGTGCATGTTTAATGCCTACTGCCAGCGCAGTAATGACTAACAAACTTATAAACCAATAATTTTGTACAAAGTGGCTGCCTGCCATAACCCATTCGGTTGTCCAAGGCAGTACTTGCTTAGTTTTTTCGAAGGTTTTTAAAATTTTAGGCACTACGGTACCGAGTAAAACCGAAACAATACCAATAGCAAAAATAACCAAAATGGTAGGATAAACCATGGCTTGAGTAATTTGGCTGCGCATGTGTTGGCGCTGTTCGGTGTAATCGGCAAGGCGATTTAATACTTGGTCAAGGTGCCCTGATTTTTCACCTGCGGCTACCATTGCTCGGTATAAATCGTCAAATACATGTGGAAATTCACTCATGCCATCGGCCAGTGTATAACCCTCTACTACCTTTGAACGTACCGACATAAGCATACGTTTTAAGCGCGGCTTTTCGCATTGCTCTGCCACCGCCATGACAGCCCCTTCAACTGGCAATGCCGATTGAATGAGCGTAGCAAGCTGGCGTGTAATAAGGGCTAAATCGGAGGTTGATACGCTGGGTTTAAAAAAACGACTTAATAACGGCGTTTTTGCGCCACTAACTTGCTTTTCCCCTTCTGCTGCAGGGACAACTTCAAGCGGCGTAAGTTTTTTTTCGCGCAGCGCTTGGCGAATTTGCTTAGCTGTATCGGCTTCTAAAATGCCTTTTTGCTCTTTCCCTCGGCCATCAAGGGCACGGTATTCAAACGCCGCCATGGTTAGGCTTCCTCACGGGTAACGCGTAGAATTTCTTCAAGGGTTGTTTTGCCTGCCAGTACGCGGCTACAGCCATCTTGGCGTATGCTTGGGCTTTTTTGGCGAATGTATTTTTCAACACTTTGCTCGCCTTTACCGCTGTGGATCATTTCGCGTATTTCTTCATCAACCACGAGTAATTCATGAATACCAGTACGGCCGCGGTAACCATTAAAGTTACACTCTTCACAGCCTACTGCGCGGTAAATTGTAGGTGCGCTATCAAAAGGTACTCCTAGCAGCTCACACTCACGTTCATCAGCAGTGTGACCTTCTTTACAGCTATTACATAAAGTACGTACTAAGCGCTGCGACAGCACGCCTAACAATGACGATGACAGCAAGAATGGCTCTACACCCATGTCTTCCATACGGGTAATTGCGCCCGAGGCGGTATTGGTGTGTAGCGTAGACATAACTAAGTGACCTGTAAGCGATGCTTGCACGCCAATTTGCGCGGTTTCAAGGTCACGTATTTCACCGACCATTACTACATCGGGATCTTGACGTAATATTGCACGAAGCCCACGGGCAAAGGTCATATCTACTTTGGTGTTTACTTGTGTTTGGCCAATCCCCGGAATTTCGTACTCTATTGGGTCTTCTACCGTTAAAATATTACGATCGCGAGAATTTATTTGGCTCATACCGGCGTACAAGGTGGTACTTTTACCAGAACCCGTTGGGCCAGTAACCAAAATAATACCGTGTGGTTTACTAATTAAATCAGCAAACAACTCTCGGTTTTGCGGCGTCATACCTAAATCTTCAAGGTTTAAGCGGGCATTGTTTTTATCAAGTAAACGCAGTACTACACGCTCACCAAAGCTAGATGGCATGGTAGATACACGTACATCTACTGCACGCCCTGCAATACGCAGGCTAATACGACCATCTTGCGGAATACGTTTTTCTGCTATATCTAGTTTCGCCATTACCTTAATACGCGATACTAATAACGAAGCAAGCTTACGATTAGGTTTAAGCACTTCTTTTAATACGCCATCAACCCTAAAGCGAATCACGAGCTCTTGCTCAAAGGTTTCGATATGTATATCGGATGCACCTTCTTTAATTGCTTCGCTTAACATGGCGTTGATTAGTTTGATGATAGGCGCATCATCATCGCCGGCTAATAAATCTTCGGTTTGTGGGAGCTCATCGGCAAGGGAGAATAAATCGACCTCATTACCAATATCTTCCATCATTTGTTGTGTTTCAGAGCTGTCGCGCTGATACGCAGCCTCTAATAGTAACTCAAATTTATCGTCAGCTAATTGCTCGAGGGTAAAGCCTTTACCTGCAATGCGACGTACTTCTAGCAATACTTCAACATCTAGCTCGCCGCGGTAATACACAATTTGCTGTTCATTATTTTTACTAAGCAGTACACCCGCTCTGCGCGCATACGAAAAAGGTAAACGTTTTGGAGGCAACTCAACTAAATCGTTACTTGTAAGTAACTCCTCAGAGCGTGTTTCATCACTACGATGAACCACGTCTTCGTTTATTTGTTCTATTGCGCTAGTCATCTTCACGCTCTGCACGTTCTTTAGAGCTCAATGCTTTTAAGTGCTCTTCATAAGTTGGTGGCAGAATAAGCTCATCATCCCAAGATGGAAGTAAAGGAACATCTGAATTTGGCATAAGCTCTATGCCATCTTCTTTCTCTTTCATTTGCTCGCCACGGATAAAGTTATACTTATTAAAGCTTAACTTATTCATATTAACGCCATCGCGAATAATTGTTGGGCGAATAAATACAATAAGATTACGCTTACGTTTGGTCGTATTGGTTGACTTAAATAAGTGACCTAAAATTGGAATATCACCTAAAATTGGTACCTTAGATACACTCTCTTGTACGTCTTCATCAATTAAGCCGCCTAATACAACCATACCGCCATCATCAGCCATAACGGTTGTGGTAATGGCGCGCTTATTAACAGAAATATCAACAGCGGTTGCACCACTTACACTCGATACTTCTTGTTCAATTAATAATTGTACTGCTGAGCCATCGTTAATTTGTGGGGTTACTTTTAGCTTTACACCCACTTCTTGGCGTTCAATGGTTTGAAATGGATTATCGTTATTACTGCCTGTTTGCGAACCAGTAATAATGGGCACTTCTTGACCCACTATCATCGACGCTTCTTCGTTATCCATGGTGGTAATGGAAGGTGTAGCCAGTATGTTTGAGTTAGTGTCAGTTGAAACGGCCTGAATAATTGCACCCCAGTCGTTTTTAACTAAACCAAACGCTAAGCCATTAACACCACTTAGTAGCGAGGCAAGTGCCGAATAATCACCCTCAGTTGTTTCATCGTAGCTGGTTACGTTACCTGATTCTGTGCCTATTATTGTTTGTGTGGTTGTGGTGTCTTGCGCTTGAATACCTGCAACCGCTAATGAGCCTACAGGCACAGTTGAGCCATTATTAAACTGCAACATACCGCCATCTTCCGAAATCCATTGCGTACCTAAGTTAACGCCATCCGATTCCATTACTTCAACAATAATCGCTTCTACAAGTACTTGCGCACGGCGAATATCGAGTCTATCAATCACGGTCTCTAATGAGCGCATGGTATCGGGCTGTGCTGTAATAACTAATGAGTTTGAGTCAGGGTGGGCTTCAATACTGGCATCGTTTTTATTGTTTGTGCGAGTTTTACTTGTGCCTTGGCCATCTTCTGCAAGCGTTTTACTTACGCCTTGCAGTACTTTTACTAAATCCTCTGCTTTGGCGTAGTTTAAGTAAAATACTTTGGTATTACCTTGGCTTTCAAGTTCGCCATCTAGGCGCTTAATTAGTTCTATAGCACGGGTACGGGCTTGCCCTTCACCGCTTACTATTACGCTATTAGTACGGCCATCGGCAACCACCTTAGGGATCAAAAATTCAGGAACACTGCCTTTACCGCTGTCTTTGTAAATATTTTCAACAACCGATACTACATCATCTGCTGTTGCATATTTAAGCTTAACAATATCTACACGCTTATCACCGGCTTGATCCACCGAGCGAATAATTTCTACTAAGCGATTAACCGACGCTGCATGACCAGTAAGCATCATGACATTGGCAGCATTAAAGTTTGCTACATGGCCACCGTCTTTTTGGTCGCTAAATTGACGTACTAATGGGCCAAGCTCTTGAACACTTACATTTTTAACGCGTACCACACGGGTGATCATCATATCGCCCGATGCAGCGCTGTTTTCTGTAATTAGCGGCACATTTGATTTTTTAGCGTCAGAGCTTTTTTCAATCTTGATAATACCGTTGTCCATTTCTACTGCTGAGTAGCCATACACTTCGAGTACATTTAAGAAAAATTGGTAGTACAGCGCTTCATCCATTAACTCATAACTGCGTACGTTTACTTTACCGCGCACATTTGGGTCAATGATCACTGTTTTATTAAGGTTTTTACCAACAATGTTTATAAACTCGTTGATATCTGTGCCTTTAAAGTTTGCAGCATATTCAACAGCTGAAACCGACAACGAAATACTGGCTGCTAAAAAAAGCGCTGCGTACTTAGCTAACCCTTTTTTAATTTTTTTGAGGTGTAGCACCTGAACCATTATGTTAAAACTCCAAAGCTAAGTTATTGCAGGCTAAATTGCACATCGATTTGCTCACCATCACGTTCTATCGTAATTGTGGCATCGCTGGTATTACGCAGCTCATTAATAGCTGCCATTGCCTGTTGTAAATCTGTTAATTGGTAGCCGTTAATAGCCACGGCTAAATCATTATTCTGTAGGCCCATTTGTTTAAACAGAGCAGGCTCTTTACCTGGGCTCAAGCGATAGCCGATTAACTCGCCATCGCTCATTGCTTGTGAAACACGAATATAATCAAATAACTTACCAGGCTCACTTAGTAGCTCTTCTCGTGTTTCTATTATTGCTTCTTTTACATCTGGGTCAGCGGTTGCGTTAATTTGCAACTCGCTTTGCTCTATTTTTTGCGGCCCCATGTCTTGTGCTTCGCGAGCGGCAAGGACAGGCATAGACACTTTTTTACTAAAGTCGAGACCATCTAGCATTAGCGTTTCAAATCGCCCGTTTACACTTAAAATAACGCGATCGGGAAGTATTTGCGCAACCTCTGCACGGGTGCCTTGTACAACCTCTTCAACTAAGTAACTAACTTGTCGCCCCTGTGACTCAATAATAGCAATACCTGCCTTGTCGTCGTTACTTACAGCAACAATACCGGTTAGATTAATACTTAAGCGTGTTTCTGGCGCATTATTAATTACTTCGTTTTGCTGCGCAGTATTGGTTTTATTTGTTACAGTTTTTTTACCAAATAAAAATTGCTCTATAATATTTTGTACTGAGGTAGTACTAGAAGCCTTCGATGCGGCTGAATAGTGAGATGGAGTAAGCGGTGTAGAGACCGGTTGTGGCCATACCAGCCAAACTAATTTTGAGAGTAAATAAGCAAGATAAACAACGACTAACAGCGTAACTACTGCGCTTAATTTAGCATGGGGTAGCCGTGTTAAAAATTGTTTAAGCTGTTGAATTTGCTGTTCCATAATAATGTTCTTATTTTAATTTACTGCATAAGCGCGTACCCATAGTACCCTTTCATTTTTCATTCAACAAGCACACTAATATTAAACTTTGTAAACAGATTAATATAACAATGTAATGTTGACTAAAAAACCAGCATGCGCCGTAATACCTTCATCCTACGATGATTTCATGATAAATTTTACGATATATAAATAGTCGATTGAAGAAGCCTAATGAGTAAAAAAAATAATACTAATGCCGACTCAGACCACAACAGTGAGCCAAAAGTTCGATTAGATAAATGGTTATGGGCTGCGCGCTTTTATAAAACCCGTGCGCTTGCACGCGAAATGGTGCAAGGCGGCAAAGTACATTATAATGGGCAACGTACTAAAGCGAGTAAAATTGTGGAGGTTGGCGCAACCATAAAGCTTGCCCAAGGCGTTGATGAAAAGCTTATCAAGGTACTTAAAGTGCTTGAAAAACGCCAAAGCGCCCCCATTGCACAGACCTTGTATCAAGAAACTGATGCAAGTATTGCAAAACGCGAAGAAAACGCCATCGCACGCAAAAATAACAGCTTCTTTGCTCCACATCCGGATAAAAAGCCCGATAAAAAGCAAAGACGCGAACTTTTAAAAATGAAATCAAGTTAGGTATAGCCGCTCATGCAACAAGATTTACTTCACCGTTATTTATTCGACAAACTCGATGTTCGTGGCGAACTCGTTCAAATTGAGCACGCCTACAACGAGATGATAGCTAATCACAATTACCCTGAGCCAGTTAAAGCATTATTAGGTGAATTACTCGTTGCAACGTGTTTATTAACTGCCACTTTAAAGTTTGAGGGTGAAATAGCCGTTCAGCTACAAGGCGATGGCCCTGTTAAATACGCTGTTATTAACGGCGACGATAAACAAAATATGCGTGGTATTGCGCGCATGCAAAGCGAGGTTAGCGGCACAACGGTAAAAGAGCTTGTAGGTAAAGGTTATATGGTTATTACCATTACCCCAACCAAAGGCGAACGTTATCAAGGCATAGTGCCTCTTGAGCACGATACATTAAGTAAATGTATTGAAAGCTACTTTGAGCAATCAGAACAGCTAAAAACGCGCCTTTGGTTTGCAACCGACACAACAGAAGGGAAAGCCAAAGCCTGTGGGTTGTTTTTACAAGTACTGCCTGTTGATAAGCAAAAATCAATTAATGACTTCACTCACTTAGAAGCCTTAAGCGATACAATTAAACGCGAAGAGCTATTAGAGCTTGATGCCAGTACCGTATTAACGCGCTTATATCACGAAGATAACCCGCGCGTATTTGACCCGCAAGCTATTACATTTAAATGTGGCTGTAGTAGAGAGAAAACCATTACTGCTTTAGTTAATGTAGGCCAACAAGCATTACTTGATGATGTTGCTGAAAATGGCGCTGTTAACATTAGCTGCCATTATTGCCTAAAAGAATATGTTTTTGACGAGCAAGATATTAAAAACATTTTTAATTAGCCCCCACCTCATAATCAAATATAAAGCCGCAAAATATGCGGTTTTATATTATAAAATGATGATACCGGTGTCATGAATTTTGTTAATTTACTGACACCGGTATCATTGAAATTATTCATGTTTTTTAGCAAATATATGTGTTTTTAGGGCCTTTACAGGCTCGAATATCTCAAATCCTTCTGTTACTATAATTTCAGCTTAAGGGAACTAAGAACCCAGAGCTATCCCGTTCAAACTCTCACACATAGTTAGGTATAAACATGACTACAAGCGCAACACGTTTTGTCGATTTAACCGCAGCTGAACTTGTCGAGCATGCGATTCGTCGTGGCGAAGGGACACTAGCCGCAAATGGAGCCTTTGTTGCAATTACAGGCAAGCGCACTGGTCGCTCTCCTAAAGATCGCTTCATTGTAAAAGAAGCAACAACGCAAGATGATATCCAATGGGGCAATGTAAACCGCCCATTCGATGCTGACAAATTTGACGCTTTATGGGCTCGCGTAGAAGCACATGTGCAAAGTAATGACCACTTCACCTCTCACTTAGAAGTTGGCGCAGACCCTGAGCACTATCTACCTGTAGTTGTTACTACAGAAACAGCGTGGCACCATATTTTTGCTAAAAACATGTTTATTGAGCCTAAAAACTATAATGCATCTGATTTACCCCAATGGCAGGTAATGAATGTACCTTCGTTTGTTTGTGACCCACAGCGTGATGGCACCAACAGCGACGGCACTGTTATTATTAACTTTGCTCAACGCAAAGTGTTACTTGCTGGTATGCGTTATGCCGGTGAAATGAAAAAATCGATGTTCTCCGTTCAAAACTTTCTTCTTCCAGCAAAAGGTGTATTACCAATGCACTGCTCTGCTAACGTAGGAGAAGCGGGTGATACAGCACTATTCTTTGGTTTATCGGGTACTGGTAAAACAACTTTATCGGCCGACCCAACACGCTTTTTAATTGGTGACGACGAACACGGTTGGGCACCAGGAAGCGTATTTAATATCGAAGGTGGCTGTTACGCAAAATGTATCGACCTCTCACAAAAAAATGAGCCAGTAATTTGGAATGCTATTCGCTTTGGTACAATTTTAGAAAACGTTGTACTTGATGAAACACGCACACCTGACTTTAACGATACAAGCTTAACGCAAAATAGCCGTGCTGCTTACCCGCTAGAGCACGTAGAAAAGCGCAAAGTTGAAAACCGTGCTGGCGAGCCAAAAGCTGTTGTATTTTTAACCTGTGATGTGAGCGGTGTTTTACCGCCGGTTTCTGTACTTAGCGAAGAAGCCGCAGCTTTTCACTTTTTAAGTGGTTACACGGCTAAAGTAGGCTCTACAGAGATTGGCTCAACTAGCGATATAGAATCTACATTCTCAACGTGTTTTGGCGCCCCTTTCTTCCCTCGCCCTGCAGGTGTTTACGCTGAGCTGCTTATGAAGCGTGTACGCGAATTTGGCGCAAAGGTTTACCTTGTTAATACAGGGTGGACAGGCGGCCCATACGGTACTGGTGAACGTTTTGATATTCCAACTACCCGCGCTGTAATAGATGCAATCGTATCTGGTAAGTTAGCCAATGTAGAAACTCAGCATATCGATGTATTAAACCTAGACGTACCAGTGGAAGTCCCTGGTGTGGATAGCAAGCTACTTAACCCAATTAATACATGGGAAGATAAAGCAAAATATAATGAATATGCAGCAAAACTTGCCGCTGACTTCACTGAAAACTTCGCTAAATACGATGTATCAGATGATATTAAAAATGCAGGCCCAAAAGCATAATTAATTACCAAGCCTGATTTAAACGCCAGCCTATAAAGCTGGCGTTTTTGTTTGCTAAGCTAATTATTTTATTGCTGCGACATTTTGTCGCAGTTCTTTTCTATTAAACAAAGATACAATGCGCCATCCCTATACTGCATATTTTTAATGGTCACTCTTTTATGCGTTTTAATGGTTCATGGCGAAAAATAGCAAGACGTGTACATTTATACCTAGGCTTATCTATCGGGGGTGTACTCGCACTCATTGCTCTAACAGGTTCTATACTCGTTTATTACCCCGAACTAGATGAAAATATAAGTAATTTAAGTACAGAAACAGCGAGGCCTATAAATTGGGATACCGCATATCAAACACTAAAAACTCACTACCCAGATAAACAAGGCTCGTGGCGTTTAGAAAGCACTAAAAATAAACATTATATTCCCGCAAGATATTACAACCCAAACGAAACAGTGGAGCACGCTTTTGCACCACTTATGGTTTGGCTAAGCCCTGATGGCAGGCTTATATTACGTGAGGATGTATGGGGTAACTACTTTGTTACCTGGATTTATAACGTACACTTCTCGTTACTTGCAGGTAGCGCTGGTACAATCGTTATAGGTTATATAGGAATAGGTAGCCTTATACTACTCATATCAGGCCTATGCGCTTGGTCGCCTAAAAAAGGGCTATGGACTAAGGCTATAAAGTTTAAAGCGCGCAGCTCTTTACTGGGCGTGTTATATGACTGGCACAAGTTGCTTGGTTTAATTTTTGCTCTGCCTTTAATCTTATTAACAGCAACCGGCATAATGTTAGCAATACCCAAGCAAACCGATCCTTTAATAACAGCCCTGCTTGGAAATATAGATAGACCTAACAGCGCAATAATAAAACCCCAGCGCAGTATTTCCTTATCAGCAGCACTTAGTACAGCACAAGAGGCCATGCCAAATACACGGCTAGCATGGGTAGAAACCCCGTCAAATCACAATGCGGTATATCGGTTTAGGTTCAAAACCAAAAGCGATCCCTCTTATCGCTTTCCTCACAGTTATGTGCAAGTAAATGCAAGCACAGGAGAGCTCATAAGTGTTTTTAATATAGATAAGATGAGCATTGCCAGTAAATTTAAAAACTGGTTGCATCCACTTCACAATGGCAGCATTGGCGATCAGCCATTACGAATTCTATGGGTTTTATCAGGGGTAGCCAGCGCTTTGTTATTTGCCCTGGGCCTTTTTAGGTGGCTCATTAAAACGAAACGATTTAAATACACTATAAGCTAATTACAAAGCTTATTTAAAATATCAAACGAGCTTTTAACAATCTAAACCTGCTTGCATAGCTAGCTACGTCATAAGTTACGAGCTGCTTACGCAGCGTAAATAAAAGCAAAAGCTATATAGATAGTCAAACCGCTTTATACCAAACTTAAAGTGCTACGCTTGATAATAAGCTAAGCCCTATGAACTGTTTAAAATTAATTCATTACTTTAAGTTATATTGCGTGCTTTAATCGCGGGCTTCGTGAGCCTCAATCCACGCTACGGTGGAGTGTCGGAACTATATAACGGCAGGTATTTCACTTTTCTAGAGGCGTAGAAAAAATGCTTCATTTCTCAAGCAGCGATCTGCTCTTAGGAGTCGGTGTGCTACGCTGTCAAATGTCGTGCGGACTAAGGTACACATATATAAAAACACTATATTTACCATAAAAAGATGTGTGGTGAGCCTTATCCGCGGGACTCGTGATACTCAACCCACGCTATGGAGGTGGTGGAGATTGTGCGAATAATACCTGGAATGTATTTTTACTTTTCTGCAGACGTAAAAAAGC
>NZ_DCYU01000076.1:3704-37683 GCF_002331165.1 Pseudoalteromonas sp. UBA2102 | reverse complement strand
ATCGTCATAAACAAATAAATAACCGTTACGATTGCTGTCGGTAGTGCGTGAAAACGATAAACGCTTGCCCCACCCCAGTAAATTGGACTCACGAAAACCAATACTCGATTTATTTTCGCCACCGCTGCGACTAAAGCTTATTTCGGGTAGTAAAGTCCATAAATCGCGAGTTACCACCGTTACATCTACGTTGCCGTCGCAGTTTTCAACCGCGCTTATTTGCGCATCATATAAATAGTTTTGTTGGCGTAATAAACGCTCTGACTCAGCGAGCTTTCTGGCATTGTAATTATCGCCTTGTTTAAATAACAGAATATTACTAATAACGTCTGGCTCGGTTTGAATATGAGCGCGGTTGGCAAAACGAAAAAGCGCGTTATTTTCCTCCTCCAACTCGGTATTAAAAACGTTAAGTTGTTTAAGGGTAATTGAGGTTATTTGGGCGTCGCTGCGACTATTAATCAGTGTGGTTTTATCTTCAACCTCACGGCGTAAATTATTGCTTTTGTCTGAGTGAGTTTGCACAGCGGAGCAGGTGTTAGTTTTATTGGGTGGTTGTTGTGCAAAGGCCTTAGGCGCACTAAAGCTTACAAGGGCTAAGCTTATACAACAGTGTGCAATCCATTTTCTATTCACCATTCAACCTCTTCAATACTACTGCAAATATGAGTCGTAATATCAGCTTACATCATTGTTATTACAATGTAAGTAAAAGGTATAGATTTTGAAACTAATTAATTGTTACCGTTATGCACCTTTGTTAATTAGTGCATATGCGAGGCGTTTTAGCCTAAGTAAAAAGCAAGGGCTGCTAATAAATGCTCGGCTTCTTGGCCTTCGCCATTAATCCAAATACTTTCGCTGTAGTGTTCAAAATTTAAATTAAAGGTTTGCTGTTGATAGCTAAAGCGCAATTGATGACGGTCAGCACCCCCTGCGTAGTCAATAATTGTTATTTCATCTGCGTGTAAAAACAGCGTGCTCCACAGCTCAAAGTCTTCATCGTGTGGTGCTTCTACTGGGCTTATAACAATGCATTTATGGGCGTGATTGTATTCAATTTGGGTCATAGTTTACTTAATTGCTAGCAAGGTAATTACGAATGGCCGTTAAAAATTCGCCGCCATATTTATTGAGTTTGGTAAAGCCAACGCCCGACACCTTTAAAAATTCGCTGTCGTTGGTGGGCATTAATTGCGCCATTTCGGCTAAGGTTTTATCGTTAAATACAACGTACGGCGGTACATCGTCGGCATCAGCGAGTTCTTTACGCAGAGCCCGTAAGCGGGCAAATAGTTTTTTGTCGTAGTTAAACTGCGCCAGTTTATCTTGGTATACGTGCTTAGCTTGTAAGCGCGGCTCGGCAAGCTGTAGAGCGTATTCACTTTTAAGCACTGCGCGTGCTGCTTCGGTTAAGCGCAGCGAGGCACCTTGGGTAATATCTTGGCTTAACAAGCCTTGGTGTATAAGTTGGCGTAATATACTGAGCCAGAATTCACTGCTTTTGTCTTTGCCTATGCCATAGGTGCTGAGTTCGTGGTGGTTGTTGTCGCGTATGCGGCTGGTATTAGCCCCGCGTAATAATTCTACAATATAGCCTAAGCCAAAACGCTGCCCAGCTCGATACACACACGAAAGCGCTTGTTGCGCTACTAATGTGCCATCAAAGCTTTTTGGTGGGTTAATGCAAATATCGCAGTTGCCACATTGCTCGCGTTTATACTCGCTAAAGTAGTTTAATAGTATTTGGCGACGGCATGTTTGCGCCTCGGCAAAACTGGCCATGGCATTAAAACGCTGCTCTTCTACGCGGCGGCGTTGTTCATCGTCTATGTCTTCAAAAAAGCGCCTAACGCGGCCTATATCGGCAGGATCAAAATACATAATAGCTTCTGCGGCTAAACCATCACGCCCAGCGCGGCCAGTTTCTTGATAGTAGGCTTCAATACTTTTTGGAATATCGTAATGCAGAACAAAACGCACATTTGGTTTATTTATGCCCATACCAAAGGCAACGGTCGCAACGACTATTTGAATATCATCGCGGGCAAATCCGGTTTGCACAAATTGGCGTTGTTCGTTGCTCATGCCTGCATGGTACGCGGCGGCATTTAAACCTGCATCAGCGAGTTTTTCGGCAATGTCATCAACGCGCTTACGGCTAGTGCAGTAAATAATGCCACTTTGATTTTTTTGCTCTTTTAAATAGCGCAGTAGTTGCGCCATTGGCTTGAACTTTTCTTCGATGGTGTAACGAATATTCGGTCTGTCGAAGCTGCCGGTATGTATATAGGGCTGTTGTAATTTTAATTGCTCAACTATATCAAAGCGGGTCGCTTTATCGGCCGTGGCGGTCAGTGCCATCATAGGTACATGGGAAAAGCGCTGCTTAAGCTCATTTAATCTAAAGTAATGAGGTCTAAAGTCATGCCCCCAATGCGATACACAATGTGCTTCGTCAATTGCAAATAAGCTGATATTTAAGTGGCTGAGTCGCTCGGTAAATTCATGCTGAAGCACTTTTTCAGGGGCTACATACAGTAATTTTATTAGCCCTTGGTGCAATTGTTGGTACACTAATTGTTGCTCTTCGCGAGCCAGGCTATTATTAATGTAAGCGGCTTTAACACCTAATGCTTGCAGTTGCGTTACTTGGTCTTGCATGAGCGAGATAAGCGGTGAAATTACTACAGTAACCCCTTCGAGCACTAACGCTGGTACTTGGTAACATACTGATTTACCGCCGCCTGTAGGCAGAAGTACCAAAGAGTCTTGGCCATTAATGGCCGCGTCGATCACCGCTTTTTGGCCATCACGAAACTCGCTGTAGCCAAACACTTGTTTAAGAACCGTGTCGGGCTTGCGGACCAATGTGCTAGGTGTAGGGGTTAGAGTATTCATCGGCGGCTATTTTAGTGGTTTTTTTATAGGATGTCTTTAGCTTAGAGGTAAATGATTTAATTAGTGCCTCGTGGTTTTGCTTCAGGTATGCTTAACTCATCGTACCAGTGTTAATTTAAACATAGAGAATAATAATGAATAAAGAAATGTTAATTGAACAAGTTGGCGCACTGTTTGTAAATGGCATGCCATTTAATCAGTTTTTAAATATCTCGGTAGAGTCGCTCAGCCCTGAGCAAGCTAAAATTACCTTTCCCTGGCAGGATGTATTTATAGGCAATCCTGCGCAAAAAATTCTTCACGGCGGTATTATATCGGCGGTGCTCGATAATGTGGGCGGCATGCTTGCAGCAGCCAGTGTTATCGATAAATTAACCGAGCTCGATATCCCTAGCGTACAGCAAAAGCTGGCTACCTTAGGTACTATTGATTTGCGCACAGATTATTTGCGCCCTGGCAAAGGGGAGACATTTACAGCCAGTGCTACTTTGATCCGCTCTGGTAATAAAGTGTGTGTATGTAGAATGGAGCTACACAACGAAAAGGCAATCCAAATCGCCTTTGGTACAGGTACGTATTTAGTAGGTTAAAGCTGCTAATTACGTACGGCTAAAATAAAAAGCTTTGCCTTGCGCTGAGCTTTAGTTACCGCAAAATAAATCACCTAATAGCACAAATTGGTATAAACTGTCGGCCTTTTAGTATGAATAAGTAGTATGTATGTCGATTGCAAACGAGCAGCGTAAAGGCGGTATTTTTGCCTGTTTAGCTTTTTTAATGTGGGGCTTAGCGCCTATTTATTTCAAACAAATACAGCATGTTTCTGCTTTTGAAATTTTAACTCACCGTGTTGTCTGGTCTGTGGTTTTTTTAGTGCTTGTGGTCAGTGTGCTTAAATACTGGGATAAGGTTAAGCGCATAGTTGCCCAGCCAAAAATTATTTTAATGTTAGTACTTACCTCTTCTATATTGGGCTTTAACTGGTGGTTATTTATTTGGGCGGTTAATAATAACCATATGCTCGATGCCAGTTTAGGGTATTACATAAACCCATTACTTAATGTGCTGTTGGGTATGCTATTTTTAGGCGAGCGGCTGCGAAAGTTACAAGGGTTTGCAGTGTTTTTAGCCTTTGCGGGCGTAGTATTGCAATTGGTCAGTTTTGGCTCGTTTCCGGTGGTGGCGTTTTCGCTTGCCACGTCTTTTGCTATTTATGGCTTACTGCGTAAAAAGTTACCTGTTGAAGCGCTGCCAGGCATTTTACTCGAAGCCCTAATTTTACTGCCTGTTGCATTAATTTACTGGTGGGTAATGGCACCAACGCCTACTTCCGACTTAGCCCTAAACGATTGGCATACCAATGCGCTGTTAATTAGTGCCGGTATTATTACTACGTTGCCGCTGCTTTGCTTTACCGGAGCGGCCAAACGTTTGCAGTACACAACATTGGGCTTTTTTCAGTACATAGGACCAAGTTTAATGTTTATGCTTGCTGTGGTGTTTTACGATGAAGTATTTGATGCAGAGCGGGTGATTACCTTTGCCTGTATTTGGAGTGCACTGGCTATATTTACCTGGGACTCTTATCATCAATCGCGTAAGCGTAAAAAAGCGGCTGTTACCGCCGCCGAAGTTTAATACCTATGCGCAATAATGGTTTAAGCAAGTTGCTATAAAGCAGCGTTAAGGTTTAGCTTATTACTTTATTACGGCCGGTTTCTTTTGCATCATACAGCTTTAAATCGGCCTGTTTAAGTAACTCATCTATTTGATAAATAGGGCCGCTTGCAAAACCAATAGAAATTGTAAATTTAATTTTTTCTTGGCTAAACTCTTGGCTATTAAGCTCTATAAATTGCCTAAACCCTTCAAGGCGTTTTAGCGCTTGCGCTGTGGTTGCATCAGTAAAGTAAACGGCAAATTCTTCACCGCCTAAGCGAGCGACTAACTGCTTTTCAAAGTACTTTTTAAAACACACCGCCAACCCTTTGAGAACCTCATCGCCTGAATCGTGACCGTATGTATCGTTAATCGATTTAAAATGGTCTATATCAAGCATGGCTAGTGCGCCATCTTGATTCGATTTTTTTAAATACTTGAGTGATTTGCTCGACTCTTCAAAAAAGTAGCGACGATTAGGCAGGTTAGTTAAGTAGTCAGTATTTGCTTGGCGTTTAATTGTTGCTATTTGCTCAAGCATGTCGACGTTTTGACTTAGTCGGCAGTAAAACTCTTCGCTGTTAAAGGGTTTATGGAGGTAGTCGTTGGCACCATTTTTTAAAAATAGGCTCGATAATGCTGACGAGTCAGCACCTGAAATACCGATAATGGCTTTTTCATCATTACTGTAAAGCCGGCGAATTTCGGCGCATAGCTCATCACCATTCATGTTTGGCATTTCGTTATCGGTAATAATAACAGACACATCTTTTTGGCTTTCAAGTACTTCTAGCGCGTCTTTGCCGTCCTTTGCTTCGAGTATTTGATACTTATGGCGCTTTAGTAAACTGCAAATGTATCTACGGGTAGAGGTTGAGTCGTCGACGACCAGTACTTTTACGTTCTCGTTACGTGGTAAACGGCTTAGTTGTTTTTCTAGGTATTGGTAAGCTTGTTTGTTTTCTTTGATTATATAATCAATTATTGGGTATTTTTCTACCGTGTCGCGAGTTTGTTTATCTATGTTGCCTGTCATTACTATGGTGGGAATGTCGGCATTAATAGTATACGGAACCGCCTCACCCGCAGGAGCATCGGGAAGGATAAAATCAACAACAGCGCAAAAGTAGCTATTGTGTTTTATTAGCTCTTTTGTTGCCGCTAAAGACTCGGCTATATCTACTTCGTAACCTGCTTTAAGCGCGATATGCTTTTGCACACGCGCTATAGTAGGCGTATCTTCAACTATGAGTATTTTTCGCGTCACGTAACAACCTTGTTTGATATTTTGCAAAAGTATTTGCTTATACAAGTTGTAACTGTTAAAACGCAAAAAAGCAAATATCTTAGAGGTTTATACGCTATCTGATTCGCTATAATCGTCTTGGCTTATTGGTACCGGCCCTGACATTTTTGAACGGCCAAAAAGTGTATGAAACTTGGTTTTACAGGTTGTTAGTTTTAAATATTTAACCCAGGCTTTTTCGATTGGGTTTGTAGGTTCTTTACTGCCACAAACTACGTCAACAAATTGCTCTTGTAGCGTATTTTGGGGTGCTAAAGTTTTATTATAAAGCCCTTTTAGTACAACGCCGTGTTGCTCTAATATGCTGGCTTCTAATAAGGTGAAGTTTCCGCTGCGGCTAAACCCGCGAGGAAAGTTTTGATCATCATAAAATTGACGTTGGCTAACAAACGCTTGGCGAAGTAGTGAAATATCGTTGCTCATAACTGTATCCTCATACCCTGTTTATTGCTGGAGTATGATGCAAGTTTGACAATTTATTAAACAAGTTATTTTTATCGTGAGGATAAAAAATTGGATATAGATTTATTAAAAACATTTGTAGAGGTTGTGCGCACGCGTCACTTTGGTAAAGCGGCTGAAAACCTGTATATCACTCAATCGGCAGTAAGCTTTCGAATTCGCCAGTTAGAGCAGGGGTTGGGTGTAAACTTGTTTATTCGCCAGCGTAACAATATTCAATTAACGGCGCCAGGAGAGCGATTGCTTCCGCACGCTAAAATGATCATCACCGGCATGCAGCGTGCCAAAGTGGATGTGGCACTTGCCGATAACATGCACAAGCAAATAAGTTTAGCGGGTACGCCTAATATATGGGATGCGTTTTTACAATTTGGCATTACTAATATTGTGTCGGCTATGCCAGGGGTATCGTTGGTCGCAGAGGTTAAAGCCCAACAAGAAAGCACGCGGTTATTATTAGAGCGTACGCTTGATTTAGCCATTTTATTTGACCCTCCTAAAGTAGACGAGCTTGTGGTTGAGCGAATTTGCGAGCTGCCAATTATTCCGGTTAGTGGCTATGACACGGCCACTAACGAGAACTTTTTTGATAACCAATATGTATATGTTGATTGGGGTACTACGTTTTCGCTATGGCATGCGCGCCAATTTACCGGTAAAACGCCGCCTTATTTTAGAACCAGTACGGGGCGTATTGCCCTTGATTTAATTCTTCAGTGTGGCGGCAGTGCGTTTATCCCCGAGGTACTTGTTGAGTCTCACCTAGAAAAGGGTGAGCTGTTTCATGTAAAAGATGTAGAACATACTTCGCGTGATATTTTTGTGGCCTACCACAGAGACAACGAACAAAAAGAGTTAATAGAAACCCTGATTAACTTATTACCTAAAATAAATGCTTATCAGCCTGTTGATGAACACTAAATACCGACTATGATTTTTAATGAGGTTGAATAGGTACAATTTTGTTTATTAAATATTCATGTCATTTTGTTTTCAGAATTTAGGCACTTTTATTAAAATAAAAAGACAAAAATGTTTCCTTTGTAATATATCTGTCATTTAACGGTGACAAACTGCAGCTGTTTTAAAAATAAGTCTTGTGATTATCGAGGAAATAACATGAATTTTGTAAAATCGAGCTTATGTGTTGCACTAGTAAGTGGTTTATCTTTTAGCGCGTTTGCAGACGTTGATGTATACGGTAAAGCGAATGTCACTGTGCAATCGTCTGATGATGGCGAAGGGTCTTTCACTGAAATTAAAAGTAATGCATCTCGCTTTGGACTAAAAGGGTCTGAAAAGATTACTGATGGATTAGAAGCGGTTTATAAGTTTGAGTTTCAAGTTGATGTATCTGATGCTGACTCTAAAGGTGATAACGACGACAATATTTCTGCACGTAACCAGTATGTAGGTTTAAAAGGTGCATATGGTCAAGTTGTTGTGGGTCGTAACGATACAGCGCTTAAACAATCGCAAGGTAAGTTAGATTTATTTAATGACCTTGAAGGCGATATTAAAAATGTCTTTAAAGGTGAAAACCGCTTAGGTGATTCAATCACTTATACATCTAAAAGCTACGAAGGCTTTAAAGTACTTGCTACATTTGTTGCCGAAGATGACGTAGATGCAGATAACGGTTATTCAATGGCGGTTACCTACGGTGACTCTGCACTTAAAAAGAGTGCGGTATACGCCTCGGTTGCAGCCGATAGCGAAGTAAATGGCTACGATGTAGTACGTGCGTCAATTCAAGGTAAAGTAGAGAGCTTTAAATTAGGCGCTATGTACCAAACTCAAGAAAAAGTAGACGGTAGCGCAGAAGCTGACGGCTATTTATTCAATGCAGCCTACAGCATGGGTAAAAACACGTTTAAAGTGCAATACCAAGCAATGGACTTTGATGACAGCGACGACAAAACGGCAGTTTCTGTAGGTGTTGATCATAAGTTTAATAAAAACATTAAAGTATTTGGTTTTTACTCAAGCTTTGATATGGACAACAATGTTGACCAAGACTACGTTGGCCTAGGTATGGAATACAAGTTTTAAGCGTTGCTTAAACACTCCCTTTATTAACCGCGCTCTAATGAGCGCGGTTTTTTTTGCTTTAAATTATTTACTTACCCGCCCATAATAGACCCTCATTTGGAATGGGGTGAAATTCCTCAACTATTCCCGTAACTGTAATTAGCACCACGCTTTAAGTCAGATACAAATGAGACATATCAATCAGCATGAGAAGTTCTAGATTGGTATACTTTTTTAACGAGCGGGTAAACTCATTTTTATTGATGCACTAGTCTTTTAGCTGTGTGTTAGTGAGTGCACGCATTCCAAGGACTCACTTTTGCAAACTACATTAGCGCCAAATACACCCTTATTAAACGTTCAAAATGTGTCGTGGGAAGTCGATGATCACGCCATTTTAAACAATATCAATTTACACGTAGCTAAGGGTAAGTTTATTGGGTTAATTGGCCCAAATGGGGCGGGTAAGTCGAGCTTACTGCGCTGTTTGTATCGCTTTAATAAACCCACCGCTGGTAATGTTACCTTTAATCAGCAGGATATTTGGCAGCTTAAAAGTGACGACTACGCAAAATATGTTGCTGTAGTTCTACAAGAAACGCCTGCGCAATTTAACTTAACATTATTTGATGTGGTTGCCCTTGGGCTTACACCTCATAAATCGTTATTTAGCACCACCACCCACAGCGACAAACAAAAAATTACACAGGCAATAAAAACCGTAGGGCTTGAGCAACAGTGTAAGCAAAATTTTGAATCGCTTTCGGGGGGCGAAAAGCAACGTGCATTGATTGCCCGCGCTATAGTGCAGCAACCGCAATTACTCATCATGGATGAGCCAACTAGCCATTTAGATGTTAAATACCAAATACAAGTGATGGAACTGGCAAAATCGCTAGGGGTTACTGTGTTTGCCTCATTTCATGATTTAAATTTAGCAGCCGCTATGTGCGATGAGCTGGTGGTTATTAATAAAGGTAAAATAACACATGCAGGCTCGCCTGCGCAGGTACTTAGTGAGGACATGCTAGCGGATGTTTTTGGGGTATGTGCGCGCGTAACTAGCCACCCTCAGTGCACAGAAAATGGCCAAACTATTCCTCATATTACTTACTTTTATGGCTATTAATTAAATGGATATAACAAAAATAAACCAGTGGACAATATTTATAGCAGCCGTATTAATTGCACTGGGCAGCCTTTTTAGCGCACTGAGCTTTGGCGCCGCAGATACGCCGTTAAGTGATGTGCTCACAGGGATTTTATCAGCAGGGGAGGGCTCGTTTAACGCGCGTATTATTTATGAGCTTAGGTTACCTCGTACCTTACTTGCTTTTATGGCGGGTGCAGGTTTGGCTATTGCAGGGCTTATTTTACAAACGGTTACCCGTAACCCGCTCGCTGATCCGTATTTATTTGGCATATCGTCAGGCGCATCGTTTGGGGTCGTACTGCTTATGGCTGTTGCGGGTATTAGTGCAGGGTTTATGTTATCGGCTGCTGCCTTATTAGGGAGCTTTTTAGCAATGGGCTTATTGATACTTATTGCTGGGCGGCAAAAAAGGTCGCAAGTAGAGTCTATGTTACTAGCGGGGGTGGCACTGTCGTTTTTATTTAGCGCATTTACAAGTTTATTGCTGTATTGGAGTGACCCGCAAGCAGTGGCTGGTATTTTATTTTGGACGTTAGGCAGCTTTGCCCGCGCACAATGGGCCACGTTATGGTTGCCATGTTTGGTTATAGTGGTGTGTATTAGCTTTATGCTGAGCTTTAAAAGGCAGTTAAATGCGCTGCTTCTTGGCGATGAAAGCGCGATAACGCTTGGGGTCCGTGTGCACCGTTTTAGAATTTTAATGTTGGTATTGAGCTCGTTAATAACGGCCGTGCTGGTGGCCCTATGTGGCGGTATTGGTTTTGTAGGTTTAATGGTGCCGCACATAGTGCGCTTTTTTATATCTCAGGCCAGTACTGCTGGCTTACTAATTACCAGTTTAGTGGGCGGCACGTTTATGGTGTGGGTTGACGTGCTTTCGCGCTCATTACTTAAAAACCAAGAGCTCCCTGTAGGGGTAATTACAGCAGCCATGGGTAGCGTATTCTTTTTAAGCTTACTCTTTTTTAGAAAAGCAAAGGCATAGTGCTGATGAAAACCTTAATGATTCAAGGCACTACGTCAGATGCCGGAAAAAGCACCTTAGTCGCTGCGCTTTGCAGAGTTTTTGTAAAGCGAGGTATAAAGGTCGCGCCTTTTAAACCGCAAAATATGGCGCTTAATAGCGCGGTTACAAAAGAGGGGGGCGAAATAGGCCGTGCGCAAGCTTTGCAAGCCATAGCCGCTAAAGTAGAGCCTCAAAACGACTTTAACCCCATATTGCTCAAACCCAATAGTGATACGGAGGCACAAGTCATTGTACATGGAAAAGCCATTAGTAATATGGAGGCAGGAACGTATCATAACTATAAACAGGTTGCGATGGATGCAGTGCTTGCCTCGCATAAACGCCTAGCAAAGCAGTTCGATTTATTATTGGTTGAGGGCGCAGGCAGCCCCGCAGAAATAAACCTACGCGAGAACGACATTGCCAATATGGGTTACGCAGAAGCGGTAGGTTGCCCTGTCATTATTATTGCCGATATAGACAAAGGCGGTGTATTTGCGCATTTAGTGGGCACACTTGCCTTACTAAGCGAATCCGAGCAAGCGCGCGTAAAAGGCTTTGTTATAAACCGTTTTAGAGGCGATATAAGCTTGCTACAAAGTGGACTAGATTGGCTTGAGCGCTACACAAAAAAACCAGTGCTTGGAGTGCTGCCTTATTTGCATGATTTAGCACTTGATGCCGAAGATGCTGTAGCAATAGATAACAAGGTGACGACTGCCACCATTAATATAGCCGTGCTTTTATTGCCGCATATTAGTAACCATACCGATTTTGATGCATTGCGGCTGCACCCAAATATTAATATAAATTATGTACGCCACACACACGCGATCCCACCGGTTGATCTGATTATTATTCCTGGCAGTAAAAACGTGCTGGGCGATTTAAGTTTTGTAAAAAATGAAGGCTGGGATACGCAAATAAAGCGCCACATACGTTATGGTGGCAAAGTACTTGGTATCTGTGGTGGTATGCAAATGTTAGGAAATAGCATTGCTGATCCGATGGGGGTTGAATCGTCATTAAAACGTGTTAAAGGCCTTGCATTAAGTGACTTTGATACCACTCTAAGCACCCAAAAAGTACTCACTAAAGTAACGGCGGCTATGCAGTTAAATAATTTGCAAACACCGTGTAGCGGCTACGAAATTCATGCCGGCATTAGTGTAGGCGCAGCACTTAATAAGCCATTTATAATCTTTAACGCGCACCCTCATGGGTTTGAAAACGATGGCTTTATTAGTGACGACAATGCCATTGCTGGTACTTATTTACACGGCTTGTTTGATGAACCCGCTGCCACACTGCAAATTTTAAAGTGGGTAAAAAGCGATGCAGCCATACAACCTGTGAGTATTGTAGCGCACCGCGAGCAACAACTAGAGCGCTTGGCCACTATGTGCGAGGCGCATTTGAATATACAACACATTACATCGATTTGTGAAGGAGATAATAATGACGGATACAAATAACGATAAGCACCAGCAGCGCCAACAAAAAGTAAAAGAGCAGGTAGATGCACGCGTGGCTGCTGCGCAAGATGTTAAAGGGATATTTCAGGTAATTACGGGTAATGGTAAAGGTAAATCTACCTCAGGCTTTGGTGTGGTTGCTCGCTGCGTAGGGCATGGTAAAAAAGCCGCTGTTTGTCAGTTCATTAAAGGCACATGGGAGTGTGGAGAGCGTAATTTATTACAAGGTGCAGGGGTTGAATTTGCCGTTATGAATACCGGTTTTACATGGGATACGCAAAATAAAGAAGCCGACACCGCAGCCGCGCAAGCAACGTGGCAGGAGTCAAAGCGTATGCTTGCAGATAGCAGTATTGATTTAGTATTACTAGATGAGCTTACCTACATGGTGACTTACGGTTATATTGATTTAGATGAGGTAGTAAACGCGCTAAATAATCGCCCTCCCATGCAATCGGTTATTATTACAGGTCGCGCAGCGCACCGCACGTTAACAGACCTTGCCGATACAGTGAGCGAAGTGCGCAATGTTAAACACGCCTTCGACTCGGGTATAAAAGCACTAGAAGGGTTTGATTACTAATGTATAAAGCGTTTTTTACTGCACTGCTGTTATTGAGTTCAGGGGGCAGTGCCGTGGCCAGTGATACAGCTGCGCCAGATAAACTGCGCGTTGTAGCACTTGCGCCGCATATAGTAGAAAACCTATTTGCTATAGGTGCGGAGAGCAATATTGTTGGCACTGTTGATTACGCCGATTACCCAAGTGAAGCTAAAAGTATTGAGCGCATTGGTGGTTACTATGGTATTTCTCTTGAAAAATTATTAGCGCTAAAACCCGATTTAGTGATTGGTTGGAAAAGCGGTAATCAAAGTGAAGATTTAGAACAAATTAAACGCCTTGGTATAAAAGTACATTTAAGTGATCCCAAAAAAATAGAAGAAGTTGCAAACGAGCTGATTGCTTTTGGAAAATTTACTGGGCGTATTGAGCAAAGCAAGCAAGTAGCAAACGCATTTATTACTAAGCTCAAAAAAATTAAAAAGCAGCAGCAAAGCAAAAAAATATTAACTGGTTTTTATCAATTATGGCCAGAGCCAATGATGACGGTAAGTGAAAACACATGGATAAACCAGCTTATAGAAACATGTCATGTAAGCAATGTATTTGCACACAGCCCAACCGACTACCCGCAAATAAGTATTGAAAACGTGGTGATTAAAAAACCACAGATTATTATTATTCCTGATGAACAAGCCGATAAGCCACAACCTAAAATTAATTGGCAAAAATGGCCAGAAGTCCCCGCTGTAAAACATGATCAATTTATACGTGTAAATGCCGATTTATTACATCGTTTTACGCCGCGCATGTTAGATGGACTGGCAAATATGTGTGATAAAATAGACGCATCACGCAAACAAATTAAGAGTATACAATGAGCGATTGGCCAGTCTTTTTAGAATATGAATTACAGCAACCTTATATGCAGCAAACATTAGATTATGTAGCAAAACGCCGTGTCGAAGGTGTTGCTGTGTACCCACCCAAAGAGCAAGTATTTAGCGCCTTTGAAGCGACAGCCCTTAACAATATTCGCGTGGTTATTTTAGGCCAAGACCCATATCACGGAGAAGGCCAAGCCCATGGCTTATGTTTTTCTGTGTTGCCAGAGGTTAAAAAGTTACCGCCGTCGTTAAAAAATATGTACAAAGAATTGGCAACGGATATTCCCGGTTTTGAAATACCAGACAATGGCTACTTACAAAGCTGGGCAGAGCAGGGCGTGTTTTTACTCAATACAGTACTCACGGTTGAGCAAGGCCAAGCGCACTCGCATAAGCATTTAGGGTGGGAGCAATTTACCGATAACGTGATAGCCCATATAAATGCAAACTGCAAAGGAGTGGTGTTTATTTTATGGGGCGCTCATGCGCAAAAAAAAGGTAAAAATATTAACAGCGCTCGCCATCATATTTTAAAAGGGCCGCACCCATCGCCGCTTTCTGCGCATCGTGGTTTTTTTGGCTGTAAGCACTTTTCACACACAAATGAATTGTTACAAGCCCAAGGCGATACGGCCATTAACTGGCAGGTTTAATTGATATATTAAAAAAGGCTTTCGTATTATGAAAGCCTTTTGCTTAGTTATTGTGTATACATGCCCATGCGCAATAATTATCAATTATTTTGAAGGGGTAAAACCTGGCGTTAGCTTTACTATCGATACGGTTTTCCTGCCGCAAAATATATTGCCTAATTGAGCGCAATGAGTTTGAAATTAAAAATCTAGCTCATCAATTTCAATGCTGTCTGTAAAAAAGTCTAACTCCTGTAGTTCTTTACGTAACCGTTGTTTGTCTTTTATGGCCTCAATCTCGCGCCACTTTCTTTTTTTATTCTTTTGAGAGGTTTTTCTTGTTGTATCAGGACCTTCTAATATCTCTAATATATCGTTTAGGCTATCCATGACTATCTCCTATTGATTTTAGTGAACCTCGAGAATACCTATACCACAGGCCTAGCTAAAATAGAATAAAAAAGTGACGAATTTGTTACAAGTATGTGATGCGTTGATGAAGTTTAATACTAACTAGCTTTATAGACCGCGTTATTTTTAGATAGAAAAAATAAATAAAAAAATACTAAAAGTGAGTTATTTAGCTGTGTAGGCAATGGTACATGCTGTGGCAGGTTAGTATAAAGCAGTGCGGATTATATTAAGGGCATAAAAAAACGCCGCAGGTGCGGCGTTTAATACATAATTAGCGCGTATTACATTGCTTTAAAACGTGCTTCTAGCTGCTCTTGTGCATCTGCGAATGAGCGGATACCTTCAGCTAGTTTTTCAGTTGCCATTGCATCTTGGTTATGTAACCAACGGAACTGTGACTCAGTAAGAGGGGCAGGCTTTGGCTCTTTAGGAATATCACTTTGTAGTAAGTATTCTTCTGCGCCTTCTAAATTGCCTAAGTCTTCTAGTAGGTTAGGGCTAATTGTTAGCTTGTCACAACCTGTAAGCGCAATAATTTCGCCAGTGTTACGGAAGCTCGCGCCCATAACAACGGTTTTGTAATCATGGCGTTTATAAAACTCAAAAATGCTACGTACAGATTGAACACCTGGATCTTGTAGCGGATCGGTTGGTTTTTCCATACCATTTGCTACGTGCCAATCTAAAATACGGCCAACAAATGGTGAGATTAAAAATACGTTTGCATCAGCACATGCACGCGCTTGAGCATCGCTAAATAATAAAGTCAGGTTACATTTAGTCCCTTCTTTTTCTAGCTGTTCGGCCGCTTTAATGCCTTCCCATGTAGACGCAACTTTGATTAAAATTTTGTCTTTGCTTACACCTTCTTTTTCATAAAGGCTAAGCAGGGTATGTGCTTTATCAATAGTTGCTTGGGTGTCGAATGATAAACGAGCATCTACTTCAGTAGAAATATAACCAGGTACAATTTCGCTAATTTCTTTACCAAGTAATACGGCAAAGTAGTCACATGCAAGTTCAAGCTGTTTAGCTGCATCTTGCTCTGTTTCTTTTGCATAGCTCCAAGCTTTATCTAAATAAGGCTTGTAAGCTTCAATCTCGCTCGCTTTTAATAAAAGCGACGGGTTTGTGGTTGCATCTTCTGGTTGATGCTTTTTGATCGCTTCAATATCGCCAGTGTCGGCTACGATAGATGAATGTTGTTTTAGCCTTTGTAGAGCGCTAGTCATTTGCCTTCCTCATTCCAAGCAAGTTAAAAGAAAATCTAAACTACCTTAATATAAGTATTCAATACTGCAACAGTGTGACAATGCTTGATAGGTCTTATGTCCTTATCAATAGAAAAACGACGATGCATGATTTATTAAGGTAGGATTTAGGCCATTGCGATTAATTTTCAATGGTATTTTATAAACAAAACGTGCTTTTCGTCTCATTTAATGTTGAAATTGACATTAAATAAATTACAAGTCAATAGCTAACTATGATCACTGTTATTTCACCAGCAAAAAATCTTGATTACGAAACGCCACCCGCAACAGATAAGTTCACTCAACCTGAATTACTAGAGCACAGCGAAGAGCTCATGAAAGTATGCCGTGAACTAACTCCAGCGCAAATTGGCAGCCTAATGAAAATTAGCGATAAGCTTGCAGGGCTTAACGCTGCGCGCTTTAGCGAATGGTCGCAACCATTTACACAAAGTAATGCTAAACAAGCTGTACTAGCCTTTAACGGCGATGTGTACGGTGGTTTAGATGCTGCAACACTCACTGCCGCTAACCTCGATTATGCGCAAAGCCATTTACGAATACTTTCGGGTTTATACGGCTTGCTAAAACCGCTTGATTTAATGCAAGCCTACCGCCTAGAAATGGGCACCAAGCTTGATAACCCTCGCGGGAAAAATTTGTATGAATTTTGGGGTAGCATTATTGCTAATAAATTAAACGAGGAATTAAAAGCGCAAGACGCACAATACCTCGTTAATCTTGCTTCAAACGAGTACTTTAAAGCAGTAGATAAAAAAGCACTCAATGCGCAAATTATTACCCCGCATTTTAAAGACTGCAAAAATGGTCAATATAAGGTAATTAGCTTTTACGCTAAAAAAGCGCGCGGCATGATGGCCCGTTACATTATAGAAAACCAGGTAACACAGCTTAGCCAATTAAAAGAGTTTACTGTGGCGGGTTATTACTTTAGCCCTGAAGCAACCACTAAAGATCTTGAGCCTGTATTTATGCGCGACGAGCAAAACTAAGCGTTTGTACTCAGCAAACAATGAGTTAAAAAGCCATGCATTGCATGGCTTTTTTTATGCTGGCGCTAAACTTGCTAACTTCACCTACTATTAATGAGATAAAAAATAGATAGGTGTAAAAATATGATCAACATACCTTCAGTAGCCGAAGCCGAAAAACTCATCGAAGAAAAACTCGGAGGGTGGTTTGATGTAGTAATAAGCCACATCCCAAACTTTATTGTGGCAGTGGTGATAGCCATTGTATTTTCAATAATAGCGCGCTTTGCCGGCCAGCTAATGAAAAACCTATTAAGGCGCTCACTCGACTCTAAGCAAATTGCTGATTTAATGGCGTCTATTTTTAAGGTTATTGTGTTATGTGTGGGCCTATTTATCGCTTTAGATTTTATGGGGTTAAAAGGCACAGTCACATCGTTACTAGCGGGTGCGGGTATTGTGGGTTTAGCCATTGGCTTTGCTTTTCAAGACATGACCGAGAACTTAATTGCCGGTATTGCTATGGGAATACGCAAGCCATTTAAAGCGGGTGATGTAATTGAAACCGACGATGTATTTGGCTCGGTACATTCTATAAACCTGCGTAACACGCTAATAGAGAGCTTTTACGGGCAGTTAATACTGGTACCTAACAAGGTATTATTTAGAAATGTGTTAAAAAATTACACCACGTTAGGCGTTAGGCGCATAGAGGTACCGGTGGGTATTTCATACGGCGACGACATTGAAAAAGCCAAAGAAGTTATCGTTGATAAAATTAACGAGTTTGACTTTGTAATACGTAAAGATGAAACCGCTGTGTACGCAGAAGGTTTTGGCGACAGCAGTATTAATTTACTGGTGTGGTTTTGGATAAAATACCCAGGCGAGCCAGACTTTATGACAGTACGCCATAAAGGCGTAGTCGCTGTTAAACAAGCGCTTGATGCTGCAGATATAAGTATTCCATTCCCAATACGTACGTTAGATTTTGGCATTAAAGGCGGCGAAAAGCTCGATGCCATGATAAGCGATAAAATAAACCAACAGTCACACAAACAACAAGGTGATAGTAATACGGGTTCAAACCAAAGCGAATGAGCGACTAATACTGGTTTAAACTAGCCCAGTAATAGTTACCCACTAGCAGCGCATTTTTACATAAAAAGTGCGCTGCTAGTAATTTCAAAGCGCTATGTCGGATTAAATTTAACTATACTTTTAATAAATTTATTTTAAGTTAATACTTATTTGCTTTTCGCCGCCATCGAGTTTTTTTGATTAGTAGTAAAAGCGTTTCACCACTGTTTTTTGTCATCGATTTTTTTGTAACCTCAGCAGGCAGGCTGGAATAGTGCAGCTATCTAGCTCTATTACTTTGTCGCCTACTTTTAATCCTGCCAGATCAGCAACAGAATCTGCATAGACTTTTATAATATCTATTTCACTAATTTCTGGGCTAAAAAGCCGGATACAGACACATCTGCAGCAAAGCCAAAAGTACCTTCCTCTGCATGGCCAATAAGAGGGATTAACAGTACTAAATAAACCATTTCATGTATTAGCTTCCTTGTGTAAGTTATGGGGCATTTGCATGCATTAAGTCATATATTATTAACTGTTATTTATGGTGTGGTTAATTAGTGAGTAGTAATAGGTTGCCAACGGTATTAAAAATGCGCTGATTATATGAACTTTACAGCCTTGTTATAGCATTCTTTTATCAAAGCTGTAGTAAGTCACTAATTTAAAAGAGTGGGAAAGGACGGCTCAGTGTTTGCTCTATTTTTTAATAGGGGGCTAAAGCTAGAAGTTTAGATACTAAAGTGTGCTATTAAGCATAAAAAAGCGCGGCTTGTGTTGGAGAAACAAGCCACGCAGAGGAATAAGTTATATAAACAAATATTGTAATGCGGTATCAGATAACACTAATTTTATTACGGATAATTTTAACGCCATCCATATTTTCTAAAAACTTTTGCGCAAGTGCACGCTGAAAACCTGTTTGCGCTTCACCGTATAGGTCAACTTCGCCGTCTTCAACCTGCACGCGAATATCGCTTAATGCTAAGTTTGGGTTAGTGCGTAACGTATTGGTGATTGTTTGTTGTAAGTTAGGTTGAGTAGCCACACTGCTTACTACGGCTAAGTTAGTTGCTGCACTTACTTTTGTAGCGCAAGCTAATAAAAATAAACAACAAAATGATACTAAAGCGATAGTTAACTTAAAGCGGTTCATAACTTCATCCTTACATTACGGTTAATCGTGCAGCTATTCTTAGCTGAGTTACTTTCTCAGTTACAATTTCGATGCCAGTTTTAATTTGTTGAAATATAAGGTTATTTTATTAAGTGAGAATTCAGGTGGGCAATAATTACATTTTAATGGGAATGAGTTACATGCTTGGGTTACATTTGTAACGGGTACAAAAAAGCCGGCAACTGCCGGCTTGTTTATTTATGGTGTGCTATTTCTTTTTAATTTTAGCTTTGGCTTTTTTCTTAGCTTTCATTTTTACCGGATCTTTACGCTTTTTAGCGGGTGGCTTAGCTTCTTTATGCTGTGGCTCAAGCCCTTTAATTATGCGGCGCTTAAGTTTTTGCTCTGTGTATCGCTCAACCTTGTATAAAATGCCAATGTCGTGCGCTTCAACTAATGATATAGCAATCCCTTTTTTACCCGCACGGCCAGTACGGCCTATACGGTGTACATAGACATCGGCAGTGCGCGGCATATCAAAGTTAATTACGTGGCTAATGTCAGAAACATCAATACCGCGGGCCGCAACATCGGTTGCTATTAATATGCGCGTTTTGCCACTGTGGAAATTTTCCATCGCTTTCATGCGCTTATCTTGCGGCATTTCGCCACGCAGCCACGCGGCTTTTACGCCATTGTTAGTTAGCTCACCAATTAGCGTTTCTAGGCGCTCACGGGTTTTTACAAACACAATGGCTTTACTTACATCTGGGCCGTTTAGGGTATTAACCAACAGCTCAAGCTTGTGGTGGTAGTCATCAGCAAGGTGAACCCATTGATGAATTTTTGCTTTTTCTTTGCGTGACGATTCGGCTTCAAGTAAAGCTGGGTCGTTTAAAATACGCTCTGCAAATAACTCAACGCTATCGCCTTCTAACGTCGCAGAGAATAAAAAGCACTGACGACGGTTTTTAGCTTCGTCACATATGCGCAGCATTTCTTTTCTAAAGCCCATGTCTAACATGCGGTCGGCTTCATCAAGAATAAGCATTTCTACGTTTTCAGCATGGAAATTTTCGGTTTCAAGGTATTCCATTAAACGCCCTGGTGTGGCGATTAAAATATCGTTATTGTTTTCAAAAATTTCTTTATGGGTGCCGTAGTTTATACCACCTGTTACTACACCAATTTTAAGGTGAGTGCCTTTAGCAAGCAGTTCACACTGCTCATGAATTTGATAAGCCAGTTCACGGGTTGGGGTCATTATTAACACACGTGCAAAACCTGGGTCGCGACGCGGAAAATCCATTAAGTATTGAATAGCCGGAATTAAAAATGCCGCCGTCTTACCTGTGCCAGTAGGTGCTGATGCTAAAATATCGCGACCTTGCAGCGCTTCAGGAATAGCTTGTTGTTGAATGCTGGTTGGTGTCTCGTAGCCCATTTTATCAATGGCGTTGAGTAGTTTAGTATCAAGATCAAATTCAGAAAATTGCATAGAGTGTCTAAAATAAGGGACAATTACCTGCAATTATACGCGCTATACGCCAGTTGGTGAATGAAAAGGTGAAAAAATGTCAGGGTTTACGTTTAAACAATTTAAGGTTGAGCACGATAGCTGTGCTATGAAGGTCTCAACCGACGGCATTTTACTTGGCGCATGGGCGTATTTAAAAGGCGCCAACACATTACTCGATATAGGCACAGGCACCGGTTTACTTGCGCTTATGTGTAAACAGCGCCAACCAGCACTTAGCATAACCGCTGTTGAAATTGATGAAGCTGCTTACAAGCAAGCGCAGCAAAATATAGTCTCTAGCCCGTGGCCAAATATCACAGTAAAGCACACCACTATACAAGCGTTTAAACAGGCGGCGCCATTTGATGTCGTGATATCTAACCCCCCTTATTTTAACCGCAGTTTAAAAGGGCTAAGCAATGCCCGTAACACCGCACGCCATACCGATGGTTTAAGTTTTGACGAACTAATACATGCCTATATGCGTTTAAGTCATGAGCAATCGTGCTTTAACGTGATTTTACCCACCACGGAGGCGGGCTTATTCATTGAATTGGCAAAACAAAACGGGCTTTATTTAAACGCGCATTGCCAAGTAAAAACCACACCAAGTAAAGCATTTAGCCGTAGTTTGATGCGTTTTAGCTTAGTAAACACTTTACCTGAGCTTACCTCCCTATGCATAAAAGATGAAAACAACCGCTACAGCAATGATTATATTGCGTTATGTAAAGCGTTTTACTTGAAGATGTAATTTTTAAGGCTGGTAATTATCTAGTAATAAAGGATAGTTTACCCATTATGCATACGTATTCAGTTTTTATTTGAGCAACTCTCAAACTAGTGTTAACCACTTGTAAATAACGTCGAGTATGTTGTTTAACTCGCCCAACACTGGAAACACACACTATGAAACTGAATAAAATGATCACCACTGCAGGTTTTAGCTTAGGTTTAACCTTACCAAGTTTAGTATCGGCTGCGCCTACAACATTTGTGCATTTATTTGAATGGAATTGGCAAGATGTAGCCCAAGAATGTGAGCAGTTTTTAGGACCAAAAGGGTACGCTGCTGTACAGGTGTCTCCGCCTAACGAGCATATTACAGGTAGCCAATGGTGGACTCGCTATCAACCTGTGAGCTACCAACTACAAAGCCGAGGCGGTAACCGTTCGCAATTTATAGATATGGTTAATCGCTGTAACGCCGCAGGCGTCGATATATATGTTGATACATTAATAAACCATATGGCAGCCGGCAGTGGTACGGGCACTGCTGGTAACACTTTTGGTAATAAACAATACCCTATTTATAGCCCACAAGATTTTCACGAAAGTTGCTCTATTAACCCAGAAGATTACGGTAATAACCGTTATCGCGTGCAAAACTGTGAGCTAGTAGGGCTGGCCGATTTAAACACTTCTTCAAATTATGTGCAAAATACATTAGCGGCATATATTAATGATCTTCAAGCTATGGGTGTTAAAGGTTTTAGGTTTGATGCTGCTAAGCATGTTGCTGCAAGTGATATTCAAAGTTTAATGGCAAAAATAAATGGCTCGCCAGTGGTGTTTCATGAGGTGATAGATCAAGGTACTGAAGCGGTTGCAGCCTCAGAGTATTTAAGTACAGGGCTAGTTACCGAGTTTAAATACAGTACGCAGCTTGGTAATACCTTTAGAAATGGCTCGCTTACATGGTTAAGTAATTTTGGTGAAGGCTGGGGCTTTATGCCAAGTTCATCAGCTGTGGTATTTGTAGATAACCACGACAATCAGCGCGGCCATGGTGGTGCAGGTAATGTAATCACCTTTGAAGATGGCCGTTTATACGACCTAGCCAACGTATTTATGTTGGCGTATCCGTATGGGTATCCAAAAGTAATGTCGAGTTATGATTTTCACGGCGATACAGATGCGGGTGGGCCAAGTGTACCGGTGCACAATAATGGTAATTTAGAATGTTTTGCAAGTAACTGGAAGTGTGAGCATCGCTGGTCTTATATTGCGGGTGGTGTCGATTTTAGAAATAACACAGCCGACAACTGGGTAGTAACAAATTGGTGGGATAACACCCATAACCAGATTGCATTTGGACGTGGTAGCTCTGGTCATATGGCAATTAATAAAGAAGACTCAACGCTTAATGCAACAATTCAAACAGATATGGCGCCTGGACAGTACTGCAATGTGTTAAAAGGCGAGCTTTTGGGTAATGCTACTAGCTGTAGCGGTGAAGTAATAACAGTTAATAGCAACGGCACCATAAATTTAAATGTAGCGCCATGGGATGCAATAGCAATTCATAAAAATGCTAAATTAACCCAAGAGGCAGTGCCTAATAATAGCGACTGGCAAAGAACCGTTGTTTTTATTAATGCTCAAACACAAAGCGGACAAGACATGTTTGTACGCGGTGGTATAGACCACAACTATGCAAATACAAACCTTGCTAGAAACTGCCAAACAACAAATGTTGAATGTGCTATGCCAATTCGCCATAACAATCTAAAAAACAACACCACAACGCCTTGGAAAGCAAACGATAACTACCTAGATTGGTATGGAATTGAACAAGGCCAAAGCAGTGAAGCGCAAGGCACTGCAATGGATTGGACTACAAATGTTTGGCCAAGTGAATATGGCGCCCAAAAATCGGTAACAGTAGATGGCTTTGGTGTTACACCCCTTAATATATGGGGCGAACACTATTGGATGCTGGATGTTGATATGGATTGCAGTAAAGCTGTTAACGGATGGTTTGAATTAAAAGCATTTATAAAAAATGGCGAAGAGTGGGAAGGCGATATAAGCCAAGCAAATACCCCCTATACAAGTACTAACCATATGGCACAGTGTGGCAAAATTAATATGTTTGAATTTAACAGCTCAAGTGTAGAGGTACGTGACTTTTAAATACGTACTTTAAAACGCGTACGTTAAAAAACTATCAGCCAATTTAAAACCAAGTGGGTTAACGCGTACTTGGTTTTTTACTTTTATATGTACCTAAATAGCAGTTTAATTTAATAGTGCGTTTATAAATCAGCTGGTATTATCGTTTTATTCGCCATTTTTAATTTAGGCAACACAATGAAAAAGTTAAATAAATTACCGTTACTAACTACACTCGCTGCGGCTTTATTTTTAAGCCAAGGTGCGCTTGCAAACATGACTCCTGTTGGGCTTTGGAAAACCATAGATGAAGACACCAACGAGGCTAAATCGTATGTACGCATTACTCAAAACGATAAGGTGCTCAGTGGTAAAGTTGAGACTATTTTAGACCCAGCTAAACAAACCGGTATTTGTAAAGAGTGTGATGGGGCATTAAAAAATCAGCCTATTTTAGGGATGACCATAATCACTGATGTAAAGCCAGAAGATGATGGCGTGTGGGGCGATGGTGAAATACTTGACCCTACAAATGGTAAAACCTATACCGTGCAACTAACACCACAAAACGACGGTAAAACATTGGAAGTACGTGGCTATATAGGCTTTTTTTACCGTAACCAATATTGGCAACGTGTGGAGTAGCACTACTCGTTTGCTGTTTTTAAAAACTCGCGTTTAAGCCACGCTCGTAATGCGCTTACCTGTGGGTGATTAAGCATGGCGTGGCTCGTTGCAAAATAAAACTGCTGATGCGGATTAACAATGCTTTGGCCAATTTGCGTGAGCATGCCGTGCTTTATATCGTCGCGTACAAATTGTTTGTGGGTGACCAAAACGCCAAGCTGGCGCATCGCGGCTTGCGTTGCTTGCACTGAAATATTAAAGGTTAAGTTATTATGCTGCTTAGGCTGCGCTAAATTATTAGCCTCGCACCACGTTTGCCAATCGTTTTGCCTACGTGGGTTGGTAACGTAGATTGCTTTAAAACGCTGCAGCAAATTTTGCGCGGTTAACTCATCTTTATTTAAGCCAACTAAAAGCTGTGGGTTACAGACTAAAATTAACTGATCGTCGGCTAGTTTTTCACAGTGATATTTTTGCCACTTATCGGGCTGGCCATGAATAATCGCTGCATCAATCCCTTCGCGCTCTAAATCAAATTCTCCCACCAAGTTAGAAATACGAATGTCGCTGTTTGGCGAAATGCGCTGAAAATCAGCCACCCTAGGGATCCACCAGTGCAGAGCTAGTGAGTTAACCATATTGAGTGTTAAATAAGTTGGCTCATTCGCTGTGTTACTTGCCTCTTGGCTGGCTGCTAAAATTTCAGCCATGGCTGGGGCTATGCGTTTGTAATAGCGCTCACCCACAGGGTTGAGCTCAACGCGGCGACCAATGCGATTAAAAAGCGGTGTATTAAGTTGTAACTCTAACGCTTTAATAGATTGACTTACCGCCGAGTGACTAATACTTAGCTGCTCAGCCGCGAGCACCATGCTGCCAGTTTCGGCAACAGCTATAAACGTATAGAGAGATTTTAACGGCGCTGATTTGATCATAGGTTATTTATTAACAGTTAAGTTTTACTTACAGGTTAGTTTAATATTATTCGCTTTTAAATTTATAAAGTACACGTAAAATTAGCGCCATAAAAGCCAATGCCAATTTTTTGAAAAATAATAAATAGATTAAAAAAATTAAGCCTTTAATTTTGCTTTTTACATTCATTTTTTATTCAAAGGATAACTGCGGTGACGTTAAATTCTCGTGCTAGTGTGTTTATGCTGCTCTCTACATTTACCTTGGCGTTAAATAGCTTTATAGCCAAGTTACTTACCGATTACTTTAGCACCAGCGAAGTGGTTTTTTTACGGGTGTTTTTACCCGCGATTATTATGCTGGCATTGGCGGCAGGTATTAAATGGCAGCTACCTAATAAATCAGCATGGCGAACCTTTGCTATTCGCGCAATTTTTATAGTGCTGTGCCAAAACTGCTTTTTAGTGGCGCTAAATACTTTAACGCTGGTGGAAGCGGTTATTTTATTTAGCACTGGGCCGTTATTTATACCGCTAATAGAACGGGTGCTTTTTAAAACTAAATTAAATTGGTTATTGCTACCTACAATGGCGCTGATGTTTGCGGGTGTGATTATTCAAAATATTCATAGCGATGGCATACAATGGCGCTGGAGCTTATTAATTGGTTTAGGGGCTGGTATTTTTAATGCCTGCTCGCAAATCACCTTGTTTAGAGCCAGTAAAATTAAGCTTCCGATGATGGTTATTAACGGTTGGAGTTTTACGCTGGCTGCCATTTTTATGGTGCCAGTATTAATGTTTACCAGCGAAGGTGAGCTATTTTACCAAGGTTTTGCAATCGATATAAGCAATTATAGTTTATTACTGATGGTGGCATTAATTGGGTTTTCGACTGCTGCAACGCAGTTTTTTAGAGGAAAGGCGTACCGATTAGCCAGTTCTAACTCGCAGTTAGCACCACTTATTTATTCTAACTTATTATTTGCGTTGTTATTTCAGCTAATTTTTTACGATACAACATTAAGTTTATCGCAAGTAATAGGCTCAGTGCTTATTGTACTGGCATGTATTATTAATACCTTTGCGCCTAATTGGCTATTGCAAAGGCAAGCAAAAATACGTGAAAAAAAGTGCGCTAAAAAACTTAGTTATTTGTAATGTATTGGCCTAAACATGGTTTAGGCCAAACTCGTTATAGCGTTTCGCTATACTCTGTCATTATTTGTTCAACCCAGCTGGCTATGCGCTCATCGCTTAGCTCGTATTGGCTGTCTTCATCAAGCGCTAGGCCAACAAAGTGTTTGCCATCGGGGGTAAGTGCTTTTGACGCTTCAAACTCGTAGTTTTCATCGTTTGGCCAAAAACCAAGTTGCGTAAACGACTGGGTATTTATTTCATCGTGAAGCATACCAAGGGCGTCTTGAAACCATTGTCCGTAACCTTGTTGGTCGCCCATGCCAAATAAAGCAATGGTTTTACCATTTAGGTTTACATCTTTAATGTCGTCCCACTTAGACTCCCAGTCTTCTTGTATTTCTCCAAAATCCCATGTTGAAATACCAAAGATGATAAAGTCGTACTGCTCTGCATTTTTAAGTGGTTCGTCTTTAATATTGTGTAAGGTCACTACATCGGCGCCAATAAGGTCGCGAATTTTTTCTGCTGCCATCTCTGTGTAGCATGTAGTAGAGCCAAAAAATAAACCAATCTGCATCGTATTTATCACTGTGTAATTGCCTGTTATGATAGGGCGCAGTTTACCGTAAGGTATTTTTAATTGATACCTTCTACCGTGGGTATTACCAACATGAGATCACAACGTGACAACGCTACCTGACGATTTACCTGAACCAAATACCGAGCTAAACAGCAACAGCGACTTTTTAGAAACCTTTTTAGATAGCTTGTACTTAGAGCAAGGTGTAAGCGAAAACACCCTTAGCGCGTATCGCAGTGACCTAGATAAGTTTTGTCAGTTTTTAAAAGGCGAAAGCTTAATGGCGGTAACCAGCTTAGATATAGAAAGCTACCTAGCGTATCGCGTAGATTTAGGGTTGAAACCACGTAGCACGGCACGCAGCATAAGTGCGTTAAAGCGGTTTTATCAGTATTTTGTACGTGAAAAACATATCGCAAGCTCACCGCTTGAAAACATTGCGCAACCAAAAGCGGGTCAATCGTTACCTAAAACGCTCTCAGAAGCCGAGGTAGAGGCATTATTAAGTGCGCCCAATATTGAAGAGCCAATGGGGCTGCGCGATAAAGCCATGCTAGAGCTACTTTATGCTACGGGCTTGCGTGTAACCGAGCTTGTAGGGCTGCGTATGGAGCAAATTAACTTGCGCCAGTCGGTTGTGTTTGTAAAAGGTAAGGGCAACAAAGAGCGCTTAGTACCTTTAGGCGAAGAAGCCATGTACTGGCTTGAGCAGTTTTTAAAAGGGGGGCGTGCACAAATGATAAAACACGCCACCGATTTTGTGTTTCCTTCAAAACGCGGTGTAGGTATGACCCGACAAACCTTTTGGCATCGTATTAAACACTATGCTATTTTGGCGTCTATTGAGTCTGATTTATCGCCGCATACATTGCGTCATGCCTTTGCAACACATTTACTTAATCATGGTGCCGACTTAAGAGTGGTGCAGATGATGTTAGGGCACAGCGACTTATCGACTACACAAATTTATACCCATGTTGCCAATGAACGCTTAAAATCGGTACACTCAGAGCATCATCCGCGCGCGTAATATGAAATTTAATATCAGCTTAGCGGTCAATTTAGTACGTATTATTAGATAGAGAAAATTATGAAAAAATTAATGTTAGCAGGTGCAATGTTGTGCACAAGTATTAGTGCATTTGCAAATGGCGTAGCCACAACGCCAGATGCTAATGATCCTATTGTTACTAAATTTGCCACGTTAGGTGTAACAGTTAAGCAAATAAACCCAAGCCCTGTTGCCGGTTTAAAAGAGCTTATTACAAATAAAGGTGTACTTTACGCCAGCCCAGACGGCCAGTTTTTAATGCAAGGCACGCTAATTGATTTAAACAACCGCAGCAACTTAACCGAGCAAGCGTTAAATGGTGTCCGTGTTGAAGGTATTAAAGAATACCAAGATTCAATGATTGTTTATAAAGCGCCTAACGAAAAACACCAAATTACGGTATTTACCGATATTAGTTGTGGCTATTGTCGTAAATTACACCGCGAACTAGACGACTTGCTTGATGCAGGCATTACTGTTCGTTATTTAGCGTTTCCGCGTGGTGGACTGCAAGGTTCGGGCTACGCCGATTTAATGAATGTATGGTGTGCACGCGACCAGCAAGAAGCACTAACAGAAGCTAAATCAGGCGAAGACACTAAAGTAGTTGCCGGTTGTAGCGCACCAGTAGCTGAGCATTACCAGCTAGGCCAAAGCTTTGGTATTAGCGGCACGCCAGCCATTATTTTAGAAGACGGTACAATGATCCCAGGCTACCAGCCAGCCGCGGCATTAAGTGCAGCGCTTGAGGCGAACAAAGCAGGTTAATTAAAAATCTGAGTAACTGTTTAATACCAATCCGCGATAATATTTAATCATTTTGCGGGGCTAAACATGCTGCTTCAGGCGTTAAAAAATGCTTATTTACGACTGCATGGATGCAGAAGATAGAGCAATGCAGGAGCAATTGCCGAGAACAACTAAATAGCGAATTTTTTACCTAGCTATCAACACGTTTTTCCAGCCTCAAAATAGATCACTTAATTAAGCGAATTGGTTTAAAAAGGCCTTTATGGCCTTTTTTTGTCTTTTTATTATGAACACCATAAGTTAAAAACCAGCATGAAAAAACTGATCATTGCGCGCGAAAATGTAGACGATTCTTACCTGCCAAGCGATCTGCACCCTGTTATTAAGCAAATTTATGCCACGCGTAACGTGCAAAATGCCCACGAGCTAAATAATAGTGCAGCCACGCTAATCGACTTTAAACTGTTTAAAGACATCGACAAAGCCACCGAGCTATTAATTGATGCGCTGAATGCGCAAAGCCGCATTTTAATTGTTGGCGACTTCGATGCCGATGGCGCAACCAGTACAGCCACCTTAATGCAAGGCTTGGCAATGTTTGGCTTTAATAACTTAGACTACCTTGTACCGGATAGATTTAGCTTAGGCTATGGTTTAAGCCCAGCGCTTGCTGAGCAAATTGTTGATATAAAACCAGAGCTGGTCATTACGGTAGATAACGGTATTTCATGTATTGCAGGCATAGACATACTAAAAAAAGTGGGCATTAAAGTACTGGTTACTGATCACCACTTGCAAGGGGAGCAGCTCCCTAATGCCGATGCAATTGTTAACCCAAATCGCCATGATTGCCGTTTTCCTTCAAAATCAATTGCGGGTGTCGGCGTTGCCTTTTACTTGCTTATAGCCCTTAGAAGCACGTTACGAGAGCAAGGTTATTTTGAACGCCATACTATGCCAAATTTAGCCGACTTGCTTGATATAGTTGCCCTTGGCACCGTGGCCGATGTAGTTGCGCTTGATGCAAATAACCGCACTTTAGTACACCAAGGGTTGGCGCGTATTCGCAGCGGTAAAACACGCCCAGGTATTACTGCGCTTATTGAAGTGGCTAATCGTAATGCAGCGCGTTTAAGCGCCAGTGACTTTGGTTTTTCGTTGGCCCCGCGTTTAAACGCAGCAGGGCGACTAGATGACATGAGTTTGGGCATAGCGTGCTTATTAAGTACCGATATAAACCAAGCAAGGCGTATTGCCAGCGAGTTAGATAGCTTAAACCATGCACGGCGCGAAATAGAGCAGGGCATGCAAGCCGAGGCGCAAGCTGTGCTTGATAGGCTTGCGTTTAGTGATGACACCATTCCCGATGCCATTTGTTTATACCAAGAAGATTGGCACCAAGGTGTTATTGGTATTTTGGCGGGTCGCTTAAAAGAAAAATACCACCGCCCAACCGTTATTTTTGCCGGTGGCGAAAACGGTGAAATAAAAGGCTCGTGCCGCTCTATTGAAGGGCTGCACATGCGCGATTTACTCGAAGGGCTAAATACCGCCGACCCGCACTTAATTAATAAATTTGGCGGCCACGCCATGGCGGCAGGGCTAAGTATTGATGAGCAAAATTTTAATGACTTTAAAAACGCGTTTGATGCAGCTGTAAGCGCACAGTTAAGCGAAGAAAGTAAACGCTGCATTGTGTTTACCGATGGCGAGCTGCCAAACGAGTGCTTTACAATGGACTTTGCTCAGCTATTAAAGCAATCAGGCCCATGGGGGCAGCAATTTCCTGAGCCGGTATTTGAGCACACCTTTGAAGTTATTCAGCAGCGTATAGTAGGCGAAAAGCACTTAAAGCTGGTGCTTAAACATCAATCTGGACGCTTAGTTGACGCTATTGCATTTGGAATAGATGTAAAAGCATGGCCCGACACCGAGGCCCGTTATGTCAAAGTGGCTTATCAGCTCGACATAAACGAATTTAGAGGCAAGTTTAGCCTGCAATTAATTGTTCGCGAGCTTGAAAAAGTGCATTAAAAAATATGCACAATGCATGCATAAAAGGCTAATAAAGCGCGCGGTTTTTTGTTAAAATCGGGCGTTTTTATCATTTGACGATAATTTATTGCGTTTAGTGCTAATTTTAGCGCGCAATAATCTAGCCATTTTGGAGTAATGTACATGTTTGAAGTGAATCCTGTGATTAATCAAATCAAGGAAATTCGCGAACGTACTGAACTGCTTCGGGGGTACCTTTGACTACGCTCACAAACAAGAGCGCCTAGAAGAAGTAAACGCCGAACTTGAAGATTCAGCCGTATGGAATGAACCTGAGCGCGCACAAGCACTTGGTCGTGAAAAATCAGCCTTAGAAGCCGTTGTTGAAACAATCGACAACTTAGTAGCAGGTGCTGACGACGTAGAAGGTTTATTAGAGCTTGCAGTAGAAGCAGAAGACGAAGACACGTTTGTTGAAGCGCAAACTGAACTTGAAGGCTTAAATAAACAGCTTGAGGGTTTAGAGTTTCGCCGTATGTTTTCGGGCTCTCACGATGCAAACGATGCTTACCTTGATTTACAGTCTGGGTCTGGCGGTACTGAAGCACAAGACTGGTGTAACATGTTATTACGCATGTATTTACGCTGGGGCGAAGCTAAAGGCTTTAAAGTTGAGCTAGTAGAAGCAACCGATGGCGATGTGGCCGGTATTAAAGGTGCAACAGTGCGCTTTGTAGGCGAATACGCATATGGTTGGCTGCGCACAGAAACAGGTGTACACCGTTTAGTACGTAAAAGCCCATTTGATTCAAGTGGTCGTCGTCATACCTCGTTTGCCTCTGCGTTTGTTTACCCAGAAGTAGATGACAATATTGAAATTGATATTAATCCGGCTGACTTACGTATAGACGTTTACCGTGCATCGGGCGCGGGTGGTCAGCACGTTAATACCACCGAATCGGCAGTACGTATTACTCACGTACCTACCAACACGGTTGTTCAGTGTCAAAACGAGCGTTCACAACACAAAAATAAAGCCCAAGCAATGAAGCAGTTAAAAGCAAAATTATTTGAGCTTGAACTTCAGCAGCAAAATGCTGAAAAGCAATCGCAAGAAGACGCAAAGTCGGATATTGGCTGGGGAAGTCAAATTCGTTCTTACGTACTTGATGATGCACGTATTAAAGATTTACGAACTGGCGTTGAAAACCGTAATACGCAATCGGTACTTGACGGCAACCTAGACAAATTTATTGAAGCCAGCCTAAAATCTGGCCTATAACCACCAAGCTAAAAAAGAGCTAAAAAATGACTGATCAAATCCAAGACGAAAATAAGTTAATCGCTGAGCGTCGCGGCAAATTAGACGCTATTCGCGAAAATTGCCCAGCCAACGGTCATCCTAATCAGTTCCGTCGTGAACATTACACGGCTGATTTACAGGCTGAGTTTGGTGATAAGAGTAAAGAAGAATTAGTAGAGCTTAAGCACGTTGTATCAATTGCTGGCCGTATTTTAGCTAAGCGTGGTCCTTTTATGGCCATTCAAGACATGAAAGGCCGTGTACAAGCTTACGCATCTAAAGATGTGCAAAAAGACTTAAAAGCAAAATATGGCCAACTAGATATTGGCGATATTATTGGTGTTAAAGGTGCGCTTAATAAATCAGGTAAAGGCGATTTATACGTAGAAATGACCGAGTACGAACTACTTACTAAGTCACTACGCCCATTACCAGAGAAGTTTCATGGTTTATCAGATCAAGAAACCAAGTACCGTCAACGTTATGTTGATTTAATTACTAACGAAGCAACGCGCGAAACATTCCGCATTCGCTCACAAGTAGTTGAAGGTATTCGTCGCTTTTTAGCAGAGCGCGACTTTATGGAAGTAGAAACGCCAATGCTACAGGTTATTCCTGGCGGTGCGTCTGCGCGTCCATTTGTAACTCACCATAACGCACTTGATATAGACATGTACTTACGTATAGCGCCTGAGCTTTACCTTAAGCGTTTAGTAGTAGGTGGTTTTGACCGCGTATTTGAAATTAACCGTAACTTCCGTAACGAAGGGTTATCAACGCGCCACAACCCAGAATTCACTATGATTGAATTTTACCAAGCCTACGCTGATTACATCGACCTGATGAACATTACCGAAGACATGCTACGTACAGTTGCAACAAACGTTTTAGGTAGCCCAATTGTAGTTAATACCACTAAAGATGAAAACGGCGAAGTTATCGACTCAGTAGAGTACGACTTTGGCAAACCGTTTGAGCGCCTAAGCATGGCTGATGCTATCTTAAAATATAACCCTGAGTTTGATGCTGCGGTATTTAATGACCCAGAAAACCACTTTGAAGAATTAAAAGCGTACGCTAAACAAGTGCACGTAAAAATTCCTGAAAATTGTGTATGGGGCCCAGGTAAGTTTTTATGTGAAATATTTGAAGAAACGGCTGAGCACATGCTTATCCAACCTACATTTATTACAGGCTACCCGTGGGAAGTATCGCCACTTGCGCGCCGTAACGACGAAAACCCATTTGTTACCGACCGCTTTGAGTTTTTTGTTGGCGGACGTGAGCTTGCAAATGGCTTCTCGGAGCTTAACGATGCGCAAGATCAAGCAGAGCGCTTTACTCGCCAAGTTGAAGAAAAAGACGCCGGCGATGATGAAGCAATGCATTACGATGAAGACTACATACGCGCACTAGAGTACGGCTTACCGCCTACTGCCGGTGAAGGTATTGGTATTGACCGCTTAGTAATGTTATTTACTGATTCACCAACCATTAAAGATGTTATTTTGTTCCCGCATATGCGCCCACAAGCTGACTAAGCTTTAACAAAATAAATGTGATAAACGCCGCTAAATTTTAGCGGCGTTTTTGTGTGAGTATAAAAATAAGCGCCAATGCAGAAAAAGTTGGAGAGTAAATTGCTTTATAAAAACAGACGAAAGAGAGGGTAAGATTGTTCGCTTTTTAATTAATTAGTACTAAGCTAAATTTTAAAGCTAGTTATTAGTGCTTATTAATAGTTAATTCAGATTGGGTTATTTAATGTAGCCTTGTTTTAAATGACCTTAATAACAGTGCTATAACGTAATTTTATGACTGTTTTTTAAACATTATGTTGTATTTATGTAAAAAACTTAGCTAAAATACGCCAAAATTTTGAGCTGGGTTAAAATAGCACTCTAAATATGAATTCTCAAATGGACTTAGAATATAATATGAAAGACAACCGAGTTGAAGAATCGCCAGAAACTGACACCACAGAGCAAAAGCGACAAGCTTATTACCGAGCCTGTATTGCTGAGTTTCAGCAATTAGGTTACCAAGAGCAATATTTAGCGCAGCTCAAAGATGATTTAGTGCCTTTAATGGGCGTTAACCCACAAGACAAAAACATTTAAATCGTTTACTTTTCAAACCAATTATACAATTAAAGCTGACTTATGTGTGTTCTGTAACCAGATAGTCATTTTTGGCATAAAAGTGTTTGACATATTTTCTGAAATCTTTATTATACGCCCCACAAGACGGAGAGGTGTCCGAGTGGCCGAAG
>NZ_DCYU01000076.1:0-3323 GCF_002331165.1 Pseudoalteromonas sp. UBA2102 | reverse complement strand
ATCCCTCCTTCTCCACCATTTCTTTTAATGGCGTCTTGTAAAGTAAAGATTGGGCGCATAGCTCAGCTGGATAGAGTACCTGGCTACGAACCAGGCGGTCGGAGGTTCGAATCCTCCTGCGCCCACCACTCTTTACACACTCTGCTTAGAGTATAAATAAGTTTAAGTGTTTGGTTTAAAACCAAATCGGTAGGAGGTTCATTCTTACAAGATACGTCCTGCTTCCAGCACTTTTTACACACTCTGCTTAGAGTATAAATAAGCAAACAGTAAAAGTGGGCGCATAGCTCAGCTGGATAGAGTACCTGGCTACGAACCAGGCGGTCGGAGGTTCGAATCCTCCTGCGCCCACCACTTTTATAGACTCTAACTTAGAGTATAAAAAAGTAGAAAGTGTTGGCTAAAGCCAAACGGTCGGAGGTTCACTCTTAGAAGTTACGTCCTGCGTCCACCACTTTTACACACTCTAACTTAGAGTATAAACAAGTAACTAATGAAAGTGGGCGCATAGCTCAGCTGGATAGAGTACCTGGCTACGAACCAGGCGGTCGGAGGTTCGAATCCTCCTGCGCCCACCACTTTCATACATAAGCCGACAAAAGTCGGTTTTTTTGTGTCTGAAATAACATATAAGTTAAGCGCATATTTTACGGTGTGTACTTATATTTATTCTTTCAGAAACTCCACTTAGAGTATAAATAAGAAAAAATGAATGTGGGCGCATAGCTCAGCTGGATAGAGTACCTGGCTACGAACCAGGCGGTCGGAGGTTCGAATCCTCCTGCGCCCACCACTTTCATAGACTCTGCTTAGAGTATAAATAAGTAAAGTGTTGGCTTAAAGCCAAGCGGTCGGAGGTTCACTCTTAGAAGATACGTCCTGCGCCCACCACTTTCATACATAAGCCGACATTAAGTCGGTTTTTTTGTATCTGAATTTTGAGAAAGCTATCAGCTATCAGGTATTAGTAAAATCCAATTTTACATAGTGCCAAATCTTCTATTCAGTCACTTCTCTAAAAGCGCAGCGCCTCTTAACCTCTTTGTGAATAATTTGTTTTAAGAAACATTACAAAGAGAAGTGAAAGAGGAATAAATGAGAAGCTCAAAACCAACATTAGTATTTAACCTATTTACGAGCGATGCTCGTCGCGCTAGCAAGCTTAGCGCCTACGGGTGAACCCTAAATTCTGAGTTTAATTGTCTTAGATGTAAAGCTTGCTCACGTTAGAAGCGCAGCTTCTAATTACTTACGTACAGCTCAAAACCATTCACTGCTCTTTAACTTAAGCTGTGGTATTTTAAACACCTTGTTTAAAAGGAACTTGCTGTATGTTTAAAGCTGTATTCATCACCTTTGTTTTACTATTTATCACTATTTTTAATGTGGGCGCGCAGGCTCACACAGCTCAAATAACGCCAATTGTTGGCGCTGCTCAATACAAACATTATTTGCCGCAGCTACAAAATAAACGTGTTGGCCTTGTAGTAAATCAAACATCGCTTGTTGAAAATACTCATTTGGTTGATGCTTTACTCACTAAAAATATAACCATAACCAAAATTTTTGCACCTGAGCATGGCTTTAGAGGCGATCACGACGCTGGAGCCCATGTTAAAAATGCGGTTGATAGTAAAACCGGTATCCCGCTTATTTCTATTTATGGCAAAAACAAAAAACCAAGCGCTGAGGCTCTAAGCGAAGTAGATGCTATTATTTTTGATATACAAGATGTGGGCGTGCGCTTTTATACCTACATAAGCTCTATGCATTACATGATGGAAGCCGCAGCCGAGCAAGGTATTGAGTTTATTGTGCTTGATAGGCCAAACCCCAATATTGCCTACGTTGATGGGCCAATACTTGAGCGCCAATTTAAATCGTTTGTAGGCATGCACCCAATACCCGTGCTGCACGGCATGACGGTAGGCGAGCTTGCAAAAATGATCAAAGGCGAAAGCTGGATCAATAAAGCGGCTGATTTAAAGCTTACAGTGATCTCAGTTGATCATTACACGCGCTCAACATCCTACAATTTACCTGTAAAACCCAGCCCTAATTTACCGAACGATCAATCAATTGCGCTGTATCCGTCGCTTTGCTTTTTTGAGTCAACCCCTGTAAGTATTGGCAGAGGCACCGACTTTGCGTTTCAAGTAATTGGCTACTCGCCCGTTGCGCTTGGGGATTTTAGTTTTACACCGCGCTCTATTAAAGGGGCGGCAGCAAACCCTAAATTTAAAAATACTCCTGTAAAAGGGCTCGATTTACGCACAGCAAACACGCGTGGGCTTGATTTAAGTTATTTAATTACGGCTTATAATAAATTATCTAAAAACAATATTACCTTTTTTGAACGCGCTGATTTTATGGATAAATTGGCTGGTACCAACAAACTACGTTTAGCTATTGAAGCAGGGCAATCAGAGCGGCAAATAAAACAAAGTTGGCAGCAAGGGCTTGCAGCATTTAAAAAGCAACGAGCGCCGTATTTGCTGTACAAGTAAGGGGTGCAAATGGCTTTAGTAATAAACAAAAAATTAAGCAGCTGTTTTAAAACGGCTTTACTGGCGCTTGTTAGTGTTACTCTTGTAGCGTGCAGTACGGCAAATAAGCCAAATGAGTTTACAGCAAGTGAGCTTAAGCAAAGCAAATTAGTAACGCTTCCAAACGCCCAAGTTATTGTCACTTTTCCTGAGGCTAACCCAAGTAGCCGTGAGTACGTAAATAACCGTGGCACTTTTAAAGCGTATAAAGGGCGAGGGCAGTTATTAATTCAAAATAATAACGCTATTAGTGCCGATATTTTTATAAATAACCAAAAGCTTAATATTACCAACCAATTAGCCGCTAATACTTTATACGAGTATTCGCTAGCAAGGCGCACCCACAACGGGGTAAATACGTTTAAGGTTGAAAATATTAAACCTAAAGGCGCAAGCCTTACCTTGCGCTTTGAGTTTCCGACCTTAAATACCGCTGCGCAAAGTAATATAGACTTTAGCCAGGTCGATGCCCTTATTGAAAAAGACATACAAGCTGGTTTTCCCGGGGCGGTATTAGCCGTTATTAAAAGTGGCGAACTCATAAAGCTTAGTGCCTATGGCGATGCCAAACAGTACCAACAAAGTGATTTGCTGCTACTACGCCCAGAGCCAATGCAAACACACACTCTGTTTGATTTAGCCTCTAACACCAAAATATTTGCCACTAACTTTGCCCTAATGAAACTTGTAAGCGAAGGGCTTTTAAATATAAACAACTCCGTACAAAGTTACTTACCCGAATACAAAGGTGATGGCCGCGAGCTGCGCACAGTTAAA
>NZ_DCYU01000065.1:0-29100 GCF_002331165.1 Pseudoalteromonas sp. UBA2102 | reverse complement strand
ATCTAGGATCTTAGCGCGCTTTTATGTTAGAATTCGCACAATTTTTTGGCATAGTAAAGTAGCACAGCAATGATCTTAGATGATATTCGCATCGTTTTAGTTAATACCTCACACTCTGGCAACATTGGTTCGGCGGCTCGCGCCATGAAAACCATGGGTTTATCAAAACTGTATTTAGTGGACCCTGCTTGTGAAGTAGACAGCCATGCAAGCGCCTTAGCAGCCGGTGCAACTGATGTTTTAGGCAATGCGGTTATTGTTGATACCGTGGCTGATGCCATTGCCGATTGTGCATTAACTATTGGTACGAGTGCTCGTTCGCGCACGCTGTCTTGGCCTATGGTTGAGCCACGTGAGTGCGGTGAAAAGCTAGTTGCTGAGGCTGTAAACGGCCCTGTAGCGCTTGTATTTGGCCGTGAAAACAGCGGTTTAACTAACGAAGAACTACAGCTGTGTAATTACCATGTATGTATTCCTGCAAATCCACAGTACAGCTCGCTTAATTTAGCTATGGCGGTACAAACGCTAAGCTACGAAACGCGTATGGCGTTTTTAAATCAGCAGCCAAAGGCTGAGCAAGCAGACGATGAGACTGCTTACCCAAGCTCAAAACAAACAGAGTTATTTTACGAGCATTTAGAAGAGACGCTCGATAACACCGGTTTTATTATTAAGCAGCATCCAGGTTTAGTAATGACCAAGCTACGCCGTTTGTTTAACCGTGCACGCCCAGAAGAGGCAGAGCTAAACATATTGCGCGGTATTCTTACCTCAATTAATAAATCTATTCCTAAGTAAGGTATAGCGATTGGTTATAAAAACCTGCGGGTAAATAACGAGCTAATACTTGACTAAAACACTCAAGTAATTACAATACACCTAATACTTGACCAAAAAGGTCAGGTATTAAAAATTTGTTAATAGAACAGTGTTCTTTAATCAAATTTTTATCAAGTGATAATACTTGACTATTTTACTCTGGTAATTAAAATTTGCACTCTTTTGTGCGGGGGGCGTTATGAAGTTAACATCAAAAGGCAGATATGCCGTAACAGCTATGCTGGATGTTGCACTACATGCGAGTGTAGGTCCTGTTGCCCTTGCTGATATTTCACAAAGACAAGAAATTTCTTTGTCTTACCTTGAGCAATTATTTGCCCGTTTACGTAAAAATGGCTTAGTGAGCTCGGTTCGTGGTCCTGGTGGCGGTTATTTGCTAGGCCGAGAAGCCGCGGTTATCTCTGTTGGCGATGTAATTAGCGCCGTAGACGAATCGGTAGATGCAACACGTTGCCAAGGTGCCGATACCGGGTGTCAAAGCGGTATGCGTTGTTTAACTCACAACCTATGGTCTGATTTAAGCGCACGTATCGAAGAGTTTTTAAATAATATTACCTTAGCTGAATTGGTGGAAAAATCAGATGTGAAAGAAATCGCATCTCGCCAAGATAACAGCATCAATAATGCAATTAAGCAGTTGGAAAACATTCAAGTAAGCTGTCAACTATAAAAGTTGACCTGCAGCGGAGAGAGAAATGAAGTTACCGATTTATTTAGATTACGCAGCGACCACGCCTGTTGACGAGCGTGTTGCAAAAGAAATGATGCAATGCCTGACAATGGACGGTAATTTTGGTAATCCTGCGTCACGTTCGCACCGTTTTGGTTGGCAAGCTGAAGAAGTAGTTGACCAAGCGCGTACAGACATTGCCGATTTAATTAATGCCGACCCGCGTGAAATTGTTTTCACATCGGGCGCAACAGAATCAAATAACCTTGCAATTAAAGGTGCAGCGCAGTTTTACAAAAAGAAAGGTAAGCACGTTATTACCGCTAAAACTGAGCACAAAGCAGTAATCGACACGTGTCGTGAACTTGAGCGCCAAGGCTTTGAAGTAACCTACATGGACGTTGAAGAAAACGGCCTGTTAGATCTTAAAAAGCTTGAAGAAACTATGCGTGACGACACTATTCTTGTCAGCATTATGCACGTTAATAACGAGCTAGGTGTAATTCAAGATATCAATACTATTGGCGAAATGTGTCGCGAACGTAAAATTATGTTCCACGTAGATGCAGCACAAAGCGCAGGTAAAGTATTAATCGACGTACAACAGCTTAAAGTTGATTTTATGTCGTTCTCAGGCCACAAAGTATATGGCCCTAAAGGTGTTGGCGCACTTTACGTTCGTCGTAAACCACGTGCTCGCCTAGAAGCGCAAATGCACGGTGGCGGCCATGAACGTGGTATGCGTTCAGGTACACTTGCAACTCATCAGCTAGTAGGTATGGGTGCAGCATTTAGAATTGCTAAGCAAGATTTTGAAAAAGATCACGCACACATCAGCGCATTACGTAAACGCCTAATTGACGGCATTATGGCTGATATGGATGAAGTATACTTTAACGGCGCACAAGACCAATCTGTACCAGGTATTGTAAACATCAGCTTTAACTTTGTTGAAGGTGAGTCGTTACTTATGGCAGTAAAAGACATAGCGGTATCATCAGGGTCTGCGTGTACATCAGCAAGCTTAGAGCCTTCATATGTATTACGCGCACTTGGCCGTAACGACGAACTAGCACACAGCTCAATTCGTTTTAGTATTGGCCGTTTTACTACCGAAGAAGAAATTGATTACACCGTTGAATTAATGAAAAACTCTATCGGTCGCCTACGCGAGATGTCTCCTTTGTGGGAAATGCATCAAGAAGGTGTTGATTTAGATTCAGTTGAATGGGCTCACCACTAATACGAGTGAGCACCTACCGTAGCAGGTAATGAGGATAGAATTATGGCTTATAGTGATAAAGTAATCGACCACGTAGAAAACCCACGTAACGTTGGTGTTTTAGACAAAAATGATCCGTCAGTGGCAACGGGTATGGTTGGCGCACCAGCATGTGGTGACGTAATGAAATTGCAAATTAAAGTATCGTCTGAAGGCGTTATTGAAGATGCAAAATTTAAAACATACGGTTGCGGCAGTGCAATTGCTTCATCGTCACTTGTAACAGAGTGGGTGAAAGGCAAAACACTAGACGAAGCATCAACTATTAAAAACACTGATATCAGTGCAGAGCTTGAATTACCACCAGTGAAAATTCACTGTTCAATTTTAGCTGAAGATGCAATTCAAGCAGCAATTGCTGATTACAAAAGCAAACAAGCGAAGTAAGAGAAATTCATGGCAGTGACATTGACAGATGCGGCAGCAAACCGCGTACAATCATTTTTAGCAAACCGCGGTAAAGGTTTAGGCCTGCGCGTTGGCATTAAAACGACGGGCTGTTCAGGTCTTGCTTATGTACTCGAGTTTGTTGATGAGCTAAACGAAGACGATGAAACCTTTAAAGCTAAAGGCGTTACCTTAATTGTTGACGCTAAAAGCTTGGTTTACATTGACGGCACTGAGCTTGACTACACCAAAGAAGGCTTAAATGAAGGGTTTAAATTTAATAACCCTAACCAAGCCGACGAGTGTGGTTGTGGCGAAAGCTTTACTGTTTAAGCCCAGCTACCTTTGTAGTATTTTTAAGCCCTGCCAGTAATTGTAGGGCTTTGTTATTTGTGAAATTTGTATTTCTAAATTTTATTGGTTGAAGTTATGCGTTACTTTGAGTTATTTGCAATACCAGTTGATTACAACATTGACTTGGCAACAATAAATAAGCATTACCTAGAACTGCAGCGCGCAGTGCATCCCGATCGCCACGCTAATGCGAGCAGCCGTGATAAGTTAATGGCCGTACAAAGTACCGCTGAAATTAACGATGCGCTACAAACGCTAAAACACCCAGTAAAACGAGCTGAATATATGCTCAGCGAACTAGGTGTTGATATTCGAGCTGAGCAACAAACATTGCAAGATCCAATGTTCTTAATGCAGCAAATGGAACTGCGTGAAGAGCTTGAAGAGCTCGCTTCAGCAAGTAATCCTGAGGCCGCTATCGCCAATTTTGAATCACAAATAAAGCAATTAAAAATCCAATACAGTAATGAACTTGCCGAGCAACTTGCAAGTAACGACGAGGCGCAATATCAACAAGCTGCTGACAACATTCGCAAATTAAAGTTTGTATATAAATTAGAAGACGAACTTGAGCGCATTGAAGACAGTTTATTTGACGATTAATTACTTGCTGTAAAGCGAGCAACACGAGTTTAAAGAGCATTATGGCATTATTGCAAATTGCTGAGCCGGGGCAGAGCGCGGCACCACATGAACACAAATTAGCAATAGGTATTGACCTAGGTACCACTAATTCATTGGTTGCAACGGTACAAAGTGGCGAAGCCCGCACATTAACAGATGACCTTGGTGCAGCCATGTTGCCATCGGTTGTGCGTTACCAAGCTGGCGGCATCACGGTAGGCGCCGATGCTGCACAAGCTGCAACACAAGACCCAGCCAATACCCTTATTTCAGTTAAGCGTTTTTTAGGTAAAACCCAAGCTGAAATAGAGCAAAGCTACGGCCAATTACCGTACCAGTTTTGTGAAGATAACGGCTCGCTTGCCATTCAAACCGATGCCGGAAAAATCAGCCCTGTTAAAGCCTCTAGCCATATTTTAGCGGCTCTAAAAGCGCGTGCAGAGCAAAGCTTTGGTAATCAAGATATTTTAGGTGCAGTAATTACTGTGCCTGCGTACTTTGATGACGCACAGCGCCAAAGCACTAAAGATGCAGCCGAGCTTGCTGGCATTAACGTATTACGTTTATTAAACGAGCCAACCGCTGCGGCAGTCGCTTACGGGTTAGACTCGGGCCAAGAAGGTATCATTGCTGTTTACGATTTAGGCGGCGGCACCTTTGATATTTCTATACTTCGCTTACACCAAGGTGTGTTTGAAGTAATGGCAACTGGCGGTGATTCAAGCTTAGGTGGCGATGATTTCGATTCGTTATTAGTCGATTACTTTAAGCAGCAAACCGGTATTTCGGCATTATCACCTTCTGTGCTTCGCTTATTTATTAATAAAGCAAAAGCCTGTAAAGAAGCGCTAAGCCAGTATGCAAAAGTAAATGTAGTGCTTGAATTTGACGAGCAAAAACACACCGTAGAAGTGACACGTGAAACCTTTGACGAGCTGGCTATGCCACTTGTTAAAAAAACACTTCGTTCGTGTCGTCGTGCAGTAAAAGATGCAGACATCGAAAACGAAGAAGTGCTGCAAGTTGTAATGGTAGGTGGTTCAACTCGCATGCCACTGGTTCGCAGCCAAGTTGAAGGCTTTTTTGAAAAAGAGCCGCTAACATCAATCGACCCGGATCGTGTTGTTGCACTAGGTGCTGCATTACAAGCTGATGTATTAGTAGGTAACAAGCCCGATTCTGACATGCTATTACTTGATGTATTGCCACTGTCGCTTGGCCTTGAAACGATGGGTGGGTTAGTTGAAAAAATAATTCCGCGTAATACCACTATTCCTGTTGCTCGTGCGCAAGAATTTACCACCTTTAAAGACGGCCAAACGGCAATGTCTTTACATGTGCTACAAGGTGAGCGCGAACTGGTTGACGATTGCCGCTCGCTGGCTAAATTTAGCTTAAAAGGCATACCGGCTATGGCAGCAGGCGCTGCACATATTCGAGTTACCTTTAAAGTGGATGCCGATGGCTTGTTAAGTGTATCAGCAATGGAAAAATCAACGGGTGTGCAAGCTGAAATCCAAGTTAAACCATCGTTTGGCTTATCTGATGACCAAGTAGCTAACATGCTCAAAGAGTCAATGAGCAACGCTAAAGATGACATGCAAGCACGTATGCTTAAAGAGCAACAAGTAGAGGCGCTACGTGTTATAGAAGCACTAGAGGCGTCACTTGCTAGCGACGGTGACTTGCTCGACGATATTCAACTTGCTAATTTAAAAGCTGAAATAAGTGAGCTTGCTAAAGTGCGCGAGACCGCACAGCAACCAGGTGAAATTAAAGCCGCAATTGAAAAAGTAGATAACGCTAGCAGCGATTTTGCCTCGCGCAGAATGGATGCATCAATTAAAAAGGCCCTTACAGGGCAGTCAGTAGACAACGTTTAAAGAGGTTAGAATGCCACAAATTATTTTTCTTCCCCATCCGGAATTATGTCCTGACGGTGCAGCACTTGAAGCGCCTGCGGGCGAAACAGTCCTTGATGTGGCCCTTAAAAACGGCATTAGCATTCCACACGCATGTGAAAAATCGTGTGCATGTACTACATGCCATTTAGTGATCCGCGAAGGCTTTGACTCACTAGACGAAAGCGATGAGCTAGAAGACGACATGCTAGATAAAGCATGGGGCTTAGAGTCAGAATCTCGCTTAGGATGCCAAGCAGTGATTAGAGATGAAGACTTAGTGGTTGAAATACCTAAGTACAATCTCAATATCGTTAATGAAGAGCACTAGTTTTTAATTAACGAGAATTTTTTAAAAGCCGCTGTTTTTACAGCGGCTTTTTTGTTTAAGAGATTGTATAAGCACGTAGCAGCGACTTTACGTCGCGTTTTTAAATGAATGACCACGTAATCATAATCGCGGGGTAAACCCGCTGCTACATCTTACACCGTAGCAGCGACTTTATGTCGCGTTTTTAAAATAGGCCTAGATCTAAAGTGATCACGTTTTACAGGTTGAATTACAGTCAAGGAATTATCGCTTTTGGCTAAACCCGCTGCTACGCGTTTTACCTAACCCATAAAACTATTTCGGAGGTCTATTTTGAGTAATCTAATTTTTTGTGACTCGTTTATTAATGGTGAATTTTATAAAACCAATAAACGTTTTAGCGTTGACGACCCGGCGACCGAAAAAAGTATTGTTGAAGTAAGTGATATAGACGAGCAAGGCGTTAATAGCGCAATAAAGGCAGCGCAAGGTGCGTTTGTTAAGTTAAAATCAACCAATGCCACTGAGCGAAGTAATACGCTAATGCGTTGGTATGAGCTGGTAATAAAACACAAGCAAACGCTTGCTGAGCTAATGACAAAAGAGCAAGGTAAACCGCTTAAAGAGTCGTTAGGTGAAATAGACTATGGCGCTGGGTTTATAAAATGGTTTGCAGAAGAAGCTAAACGCAGTTACGGCGATGTGATCCCCCCAACCGACGATACACATAGATTATCGAGCTTTAAACAACCTGTAGGCGTTGTGGCTGGCATTACTCCTTGGAACTTTCCGGTTGCTATGGTGACACGTAAAGTGGCGCCAGCATACGCTGCAGGCTGTAGCTTTGTGCTAAAACCTTCTGAATATACACCTTTATGTGCTTTGGCGTTGGCATACCTTGCCGATCAAGCCGGGTTTGTAAAAGGGGCTTTTAACGTACTGATTTCGCAAGACGCAAAAACAGTAGGACAAATACTTACAGACTCAGAAGTGGTGCGCAAATTTACTTTTACAGGTTCAACAGGCGTAGGCAAGCAGTTACTTTCTCAGTGTGCGGGTACGATTAAACGTACCTCCATGGAACTTGGCGGAAACGCCCCCTTTATTATTTTTGATAATGCCGATATAGACGAAGCAATCGACGGCCTCATGGCGGCTAAGTTTAGAAACAGTGGCCAAGCATGTGTAGCCGCAAACCGCATTTTTATTCAGCGCAGTATTTTAGATGAAGTGCTGAGTAAAATTACGCCTAAAGTAGCCGCATTAAAAGTAGCCAATGGGTTTGAAGAGGACGTAGACATTGGCCCCCTGATTTACCCAAAAGCGAAAGAAAAAGTGCAGCAGCTTGTGCAAGATGCACTTGATAAAGGTGCAGACCTAATAGGGGATAACAGCGACTTAGGCGGCAGCTTTCAAAACCCGCTTATTATTACTAACGTAACGACCGAAATGGATATATACCACGAAGAAGTATTTGGCCCAGTATTAACGGTTATTCCTTTTGATGAGGAAAGCGAAGTACTAGCCTTTGCTAACGATGTTCCATATGGCTTAGCGGCTTATTTTTATAGTCAAAATATCAAGCAGATTTATCGTATTAGCGAAGGGCTTGAGTTTGGCATGGTTGGTGTTAACGAAGGGGTTATATCTAACCCTGTGGCACCGTTTGGTGGAGTTAAGCAATCAGGCTTAGGCCGAGAAGGCGGCCATCAAGGACTTGATGAATACCTTGAAGAAAAGTACGTGTGTATCAAAGTTTAAAAACGATGACACCAGAAACCATGAAAAATTGGTTACCCAGCACGGTTTAGGTTACTAATACCAATTTGCTTAATTAAGTGATCTATAACTACAGGTTACCTTTTTATTGCTAGATATAGGCCTTAGTGCTACATTTACGGCATAATTTTTGTTTAAAAGTAATCAAAAATAAAAAGAATTTCTACTTGTAGAAATAACCCGTGTGTAAATGCCACCGCAAGGTGGCATTTTTTATAGCTTGAGTAAGTTTAGCTGGCTTATTTTATAGGTGAATAGCCCGGTAGGGTGGTTAAATCAACAAAGTCTAATTGCTCTGCAATTGCGTACTCATTTATGTAGTGCTTATACACTTCACTCTCTACAAATACCGCGAATATATCGGCGTCTAAATGGTTGTTCTCTACCATTTTTCCTAAAATAGCTAAACACTCACTCACAGGCTTTGCTTTTTTATAAGGCCTATCTACTGCTGATAAGGCTTCAAAAATGTCTGCAATGGCCATTAGCCTTGCAGGGATCGACATTTGCTCTTTAGTTAATCCTTGCGGGTAGCCTGTACCATCTAGTTTTTCGTGGTGGCCCAATGCATATTCAGACACATTACTTAAATGTTTAGGGAATGGCAGTGTGTCTAAAATATTTTTAGTCACATCCATATGGCGCTTCATAACGTCGCGCTCGCCGAGCGTTAGTGTGCCCCTACGTATTTGTAAATTCTCTACTTCATCTGCGTTTAGTAACGGGGTATCTTTGCCGTTTATAGTTAAATGATAGTGAGATGCTATGCGGTCAATATTCGCAACATCTTCATCTGATAAAAACTCGCCACCCACATTAACTCTTTGCAAAAACGCGCGGTCTAAAGAAAGTTGTTTTAATTCGGTATCGAGTAAGCGCTCAAATTGTAAAACCTCAATTGGCCTATTGAGCTTCATTGCAGAGATAATTTGTTTTTGATAGCTTATTTCTAAATCACGTTTAATAACTTCAAATTTAGCTTCAATGTGTTCAATACGATCAAAAATAGTTTCTAACTTGGTCGACTTTTCCATGATGTGATCGGGGGTCGCTATTTTGCCGCAATCATGAAGCCAGCCTGCTATATCTAGCTCATGGCGGTCTGCATCACTCATTAAAAAGTTAGCCAAGGGACCACGGTCAATTTTATGCACAGCATCAGCAAGCATTAAAGTAAGCGCAGGAACTCGCTTACAGTGTCCGCCGGTATGAGGGGACTTTTCGTCGATGGCCATAGCAATGGTTTCTACAAACTTAGAAAATAGCTCTTCCATTCCCTTAATAAGGGTAGAGTTTGTCAGTGATATAGCGCCTAACGATGCAAATGATCGTATCAATGTGACAAGTTCGTCACTATAAGTGATTATATTGTCGTGTTGATCTTTTACGTTGATAAGTTGGATCACACCAATAATATCATCAGTATGATCTTTTAGCGGAATCGTTAACATAGACTGAGTACGATACCCCGTACGCGCATCCATATTGCGCGCAGCGCTCATATCAAAGGGCAGGGCCGCGTAGACATCCGGAATATTAATAATCTCACCAGAGTTAACCGCATGAGCGACAATAGCTGTTTCGTTTTCTTTTCCATCTATAAACAAATCTATATTAGGAAAGTTAACGGGCTTCCCTGAAGCCCCCCCTAAATAGAGGTCTAAAGATTTATTAATAACTGTTTCAAACTTTAGCTGCTTGTCATCTGTAATAGAGTAAATAGTCCCTGCGTCAGAGTTAGAAATAGACATAACAACTTGTAGAATTTCTTCAAGAAGTTTACTCGCATCCTTTTCTGTTGTTAGCCTAATACTAATATCAATAAAGTGATGAAGGTTTGTTCTATCTTTAATGTACTCAGACATATTATTACTACTTTGTTTTGTGAATAAAGGCGCCATTCCAATCCTGTGCTAAAGTTTGCAAATCGGTATTTTTAATTCGGTTAATAAAAATGTGGTAAACGTGATCGGTCAATAAGCTGGTTTCACTTAGCTCTTCAAATAACGATAGAGCCAGTTGCCAATTTTTATTATTGTAATGCTGCATAGCAGTGAACGACTTTTTAATTTCAAATAGCTGGCTTTCGCTTATATCAGCTATAAAGTTGACAGGTTCATATAGCTCAGTTGCATTTACTTTACCCACTACCTGTACTTTATCAATTAAGCGAAATGCAATATGTGGACAAGCAAGCATTGTCTCTTCTGTAACCAGAATAGCTACCCCGTAAAATTTGGTCAAGCTTTCTACTCTTGAGCCTAAATTAACTGCATCTCCAAGTACTGTATAGGCTTTTCTGTACACCGAGCCCATATCGCCAACATTCATTTCGCCAGTGCTTATGCCCACACCAATGCTAATGGGAGGAAGCTGCTGCTTAGCAAATGCTTTATTAAGGTTTGTAAGGCCTGCTACCATTGCCATTGCTGCTTCAACACCGTGTTTTGCGTGGTCGCTATCTTCAAGTGGGGCATTCCAAAAGGCCATAATCATATCGCCTACGTATTTGTCTATTGTGCCACTGTGATCAAAAATAACTTTTGTAGTCGCCGATAAGTACTGATTTAAATAATCACTTAATTGATTTGCGCTCATTCCTTCCGACAGCGCAGTAAAACTTCTTATATCAGCAAATAATACGGTCATATTTCGTTTTATACTTTGCTGAGTAAGCTGTTTACGTTGGCGAATTAACTGCTCAATATGATCAGGCGGTACATACTGATTAAACATCGATTTAATTTTTCGGCTGTGCTTCATTTCTGCTATAGAGCCAATAAAAACAAAGTAGGCTGCTAATAGGGAAATAAGTAACAGCGGCATAAATAGCGGCAGACTAATTTTTTGTACTGACCATAAATAAAAATTAAGCAATATAACCAGCCCGGCCATACTCACTGAAAGCGTGACAATAAAGCGGGCGCTTTTACGAAAACTTAAAAACGATAAGCAACAGCCCACAAAGGTAATTATTAATAATGTTGCCCCTAAAGCCCATGTGGGTTGAGAAGGTAAAATTTCTGGATGGAGTAGCCCTTCAAAAATATTGGCATGCACTTCTACCCCTGGGTATTGTAAACCCACTGGTGTTGCTCTTAAATCAGCTAAACCAATTGCGGATGTACCAATAAATGCTACGCTGCCTTCTAATTGCTGCTCGGCAACTTTTTTGGTCAATACATCTGTGGCAGAGTAATATTGAAAACTTTTAGCACGGCCTTTATACGGGATATAAATTTGGCCGTACTCATCTGTTTGAATCCAATGCTCATGAAATTTAACCCCTTCAAAAAAAGTCAGGTCGCCTTGGGCACTCGCGCGTGTTTCAACACTGTCCGCTAAGGTATATAAACGTGCTGCCTCAAGTGCTAAAGAAGGGTAGAGCTTATCACCGACTCTATTAACCAGTGCCGCTTTACGGATAAATCCGTCGTTTTCGCTGTGAGCATTTATAAATCCGTTGCCCGTAGCACTATTTTGCAGCATAGGTATATTAACAGTAGCGCCTAAAAACTGGGTTACTTGGGAGTTACTTTGCTCGCTCTTAGGCCATAGTACGCTTGTTTCTGGCAACGGGTTACGCTGTTTGTAGGTATCGTTGTTTAATAAAAAACCCAATACGGTATCGTTACTATTGAGTGCTTTAGCAAAGGTGGTATCAGCATCTACCTGATGTTTAATATCATTTAACGCTACTTTGTATACACTTAATAAATCAGGGGCTCTAGATTGAATTTGGTTAACAGGGTTTGTTTCCGGTTCAGAAAAAAATATATCAAATGCAATAACTACAACACCGGCCTCTGTGAGTTTATTTACCAGGTCTGCCATTTTTGCCCGGCTCCACGGGAAACGCCCTTGCTCTTGCATCGTTTTTTCATCTATGTCGATAATAACAACGGTTTCGTCGAGCTGACGGGGAGTATCGGGTAAAGTTAGCAATAGCCTAGAGTCGTAAATAATACCTTCGACCCTATTGAGCAGCTTGGCTAATGCGCCACTAGAGAATAATTCTACAGCAGCTATAAGCAGCGTAATGGCTAAGCCTACAAATATGTGGCGATAAATTTTAGGAATATAAACGCGAGAAATAACTATTAATCCTTACTTGGCGTAAACTCAAACGTTCGGCCTTCTCTGGCACATTCAATATTAATATGCTCGCCATAATTTGCCTGTAAATGTGTTTCTATTGCGAGTAGCTCGTCATCGGTTCTTGTTGGGTCGTGGCTTATAATCGCTAAATTTTTAATACACGCTTGCATTGCTAATTCAGCTACTTGCTTAAATGTACTATGCCCCCAACCGTGCTTAAGCGTGAGCTCTTCGGTAGTAAATTGTGCATCATGAATTAATAAGTCAGCATCTTTAATAAAATCAGCCCACTGGGTAACTGTGGTTTTAACAACACCGGGTGGGGCCAATTCGTTATCTGTTATATAAGCAATTTTTTTGCCTTCAGCATGCACACAATACGCTGTACCACCGCCTGGGTGATTTAACGGCGCGGTAAATACGTTAAAACTATTTAGAGTAAAGTTTTTTTGAGTAGCAAGCTGAGTGTTTAATGTAATGTTTGCAGGTAAGTGTTGGTAGCTAACCGGAAAAAAAGAGCCAGACATTTGCATTAAAATCGCATTTTTAGTTTGCTCGTCTTCAACATCACCTACAACAATGGTTATATCACGATCGGCTTGGTAAATAGGCTTAAAAAAAGGAAAGCCTTGAATATGATCCCAATGATTATGCGTTAATAAAATTGCAATGGGGGTCGTGTGCTCTATGAGCTTTTCACCTAACTGTGCAATGCCCGTTCCTGAGTCGAGAATCAGGCTTTTGCCATTTGTTTGCTCAACATACACACATGAGGTGTTACCACCAAATAGGTGCGTATGCTCACCCGGAGATGGCATTGAGCCTCTTACGCCATAAAATTTAACTTTCATAATTTAGGGCTTAACTCCATCAGGGTAAAAGTTAAACTTAGATAGACTGACATTATTAGAGGCATTATTAAAGCATGTACTGCTAAGTACCACTTGGGTATCTGTTTGTAAAAGCATTGATGTAAACTGGTGTGTGCCATCGCATTGATTAGCCTGATAATAACCTAGCGTATTTTCTCCAAATAAGGTGTCGATAGTGCCATTAGCTAATATACGGCCAATCACCCCTTTAGAATCACTCATGCCTGATAAAATTATATTACCTGTAGTATCAATCGCCGCATCGGTAACTTTAGTATCAGAACTTGATGCTAATTGATATTGCCCCACACCACTAGTGGCAAAGCTTGTATCTTCAGTTCCATCTGGTTGTAACTTGATGATCACCGCTTGGTTTGGCGTGGTGCCTTCATTAGCAACTAAATAGAGATTTGCCGCGCTATCGGCGAGTATTTTTGCTGCTCTATTACTAATATCTGTCGAAGAGCGGCTATCTGTATAGCTAAATAGCGCGTTAGCATCATCGTCTATTTTCAACATTATTAATTGCGAGTCACTGCCAGATACTTGCTTGCCTGCAATATATATATCTTTATTTGCATCTATATAGAGTGTTTCAAAAAACTCATTTACGCTGCCGTAATAAGCACCGCTTGTAGCAAAGCTATTTTCTAATTTACCATCGCTTTTTAACATCGTTGCAAACGATCTTGTTACGCTTAAAGCATTAGTCGAAGATCCTACAGCAACAATATAGCCGCTGCTATCTACTGCAACATCTGCAAAGTTAATATTGATATTTAATATATCTACAGTGGTATAAATACCTTCGTTGGCAAAGCTTTCATCTAGGTAACCGTCCTGGTCTACTTTTGCTATAAAGCCTTCTTCGTTTAAACCGTTTATGAGTGTACCCGCAATAATGATGCTGCCATCGCTAAGCTCTTTTAAAGTAATGGTTTTAAACGCAACATTAATATTTAAGGCTTTACTACCATCAAGGCTAAAGCTGGTATCAATAATGCCTGCACTGGTATAGCGAGTGAGCACTAGCTTATTATTAGTATTAAGTTGTGCAATAGAGGCACTTAGAAACTTATTGGCTTGCACGCCGTTTTGTAGCTGCAATACATTCATCGATAAGTCGTCTGAACTAACACTTAAGTCATTTATACTTGTATAGCCATTTATTGCAAAGTCGGTGTTTAAATTTGCATCACTCGTTATTGACGTTACAAAAGGCTCATTAGATGAATCGTTAAATCTGCCTGATAGCCACAGGGTGTCATTTTCATCAATAGTTGATGCATTAGCAGATTGATGACTGATAACGTTAGAGACGATGTTTATACCTGCATTGCCGTAGCTAGTGTCAAGCGCGCCATCAGATATAGATACTCGCGCCGAAAATAGTTGCTCGTTTTGGGTATCATCAGAGGCTTCCACACCAGTAGTACCTGAGAGAATTATTTGATTACTCATAGGGGCGTATTGCATACCCGTTATTTGTGCGCCGCCATTAGCAGAACCAGAATCTCCATCAATATTATATACGGCGATTCCTTCATCCCCTATATTTTCATCAATATTGCCATTGTTATCAATTGAGATCATTACAGCCTCTTTCTCACCTGAAGATCGAGTAATATACCCCCCTAAAAAGGCATTAAAGTTAGCTGCGTCTACTCCGCCAACTGCAAGTAGCTCATCGTCACCTTCTTCGTCCGATAAATCTAATATAAGCGCATCGCCAGAGTTAAAACTTCCGTTATTGTTGCCATCAGGAATAAGGTATCTGATGGTTGCATCTAAATCACCTTCTTCACCTATGCTGCTTCCCACTACAAGTAAATTAGAGTTACCAAAGTTTTTAATAGCGTGCGATTCATCATCCAGGTTTTGGCCACTTACATCTACTATACCTGGGCTGCCTGATTCATAAGCGAGGGTCGATACATCAAATTTAAGGAATAAACTGTCTTTGTCTGAACCATTTACCGAGTAGCCAACGCCTTGTATTTTATTGTCGGTGAACTCAAGGTCGTTTATTACAGATTCACTAGCCAGTGTTGTACATTTAGTACCGCTGTTAGCGTCGCCAGAGTTAGTACTTATAACGCCTGCAGCACTCATTTTTAATAAACATGCTTCAGTTTCTGAGCCATTAAAGCTTGAATAACCTATAAATAACTCGCCATTACCAGAGATAATAGCTGTACCTGTTTCATCTTCACCAAAATCTATCGTTTTAAAGCCGCTGCTATTAAATGCAGTGTTTAAATCGCCCGTATTGGTATAAGAAACAACAACGATATCTGTATCTGTGTTGTTATTGTAACCTACAAAATAAAGGTTAGTGTTAAGCTCAATGCTATCGTTAAATTCACCGTTTGAAAAAACGCTCGAAAGATCTAACTGTTCGCTAATCGCTCGTCCAAATGTATCATCTTCTACAGGAATTAATGGGTCTTCTTCATCCGTAATATTCACATTAATGGTTATTGTAGTGGTTTCATTTGGTGAGCCGTTATCGGTAATATCAATATTAACTGTGTGCTGTGTAGCTGTTTCAAAATTAAAGGCACTGTTGCCATTTACGGTTAACAACCCGCTATTGCTATCAATATTAAATAATGAGGTTTCGCCACCGCTTAGGCTAAATGTAAGGGTATCATTTTCAATATCAGACGCTGTTATAGTACCAATTGTTTCTCCATCAGCGGCATTTTCACCAATAGCAAAAGTTTGGTTTACTGCCGTTGGAGCATCGTTAATTGCTACAATTGTAATGGTTAAATTACCTTGTACCTCATCAGTACCATCACTTAACGTGTAGGTGAGTGTTGCTGTGCTTTCGTTGTTTAAGGCGGGGGTATATTTAATTTCATTATTTTCAACGCTGGCTGTACCAATATCTGCTGTAACGGCTGTTATAGCTAGGGTATCGGTTGCATCTGCATCGGTGTCGTTGCTTATAACGTCAATTGTTGTTTCGGGAGCATCTTCATTGATAGTTGCTGTATCAGGTTGCGCTACAGGCGCATCATTTACAGGGGTTACATTAATGGTTAGTGTTCCCGCTGCAGTGTCTGTACCATCGCTTAGGATATAATTTACGATTACTTGGCCATAAAAGTTAGCTTCAGGCGTGTAAACAACGTTAGCACCAGAGCTAGAAATGGCGCCAACATCAGCATTTACCGAAGTAATAGAAAGAGTATCGTTTTCTATATCTGTATCGTTGCTCAGCACATTTATATTTGTTGCTGCGGCATCTTCTAAAATAGTGGCAGTATCAGGGTTTGCAACAGGAGCATCGTTCACTGGGGTAACCGTAATAGTTAACACGCCATTGGTTGTATCGGTGCCATCACTTAGAGTGTAATTTATAGTAGCCTGACCGCTAAAGTTTGCATCTGGGGTATAAATTACATCACCTGCAGAGCTTGCCACTGTGCCCGATGTGGCAGTTACAGCACTAATAGAAAGTGTATCGTTTTCTACATCCGTATCGTTGCTCAATACATTTATACTAGTTGCTGAGGCATCTTCTAAAATAGTGGCAGTATCTGGGTTGGCAACTGGCGCATCGTTCACTGGGGTAACCGTAATAGTTAACACGCCATTGGCTGTATCGGTGCCATCAGTTAGGGTGTAATTTATAGTAGCTTGGCCATTAAAGTTTGCCTCAGGGGTATAAATTACATCACCTGCAGAGCTTGTTACTGTGCCCGATGTGGCAGTTACAGCACTAATAGAAAGTGTATCGTTTTCTACATCAGTGTCGTTGCCCAACACATTAATATTTGTTGCTGCGGCATCTTCTAAAATAGTGGCAGTATCAGGGTTGGCAACTGGCGCATCGTTCACCGGGGTAACCGTAATAGTTAACACGCCATTGGCTGTATCAGTGCCATCAGTTAGGGTGTAATTTATAGTGGCTTGACCATTAAAGTTTGCATCTGGAGTATAAATTACATCACTTGCAGAGCTTGTCACCGTGCCCGATGTGGCAGTTACAGCACTAATAGAAAGATTATCGTTTTCTACATCAGTGTCGTTGCCCAACACATTAATATTTGTAGCTGCGGCATCTTCTAAAATAGTGGCAGTATCTGGGTTTGCTACCGGCGCATCGTTCACTGAATTGATTGTGATATTAAGTGTAGCTGATGTAGCCGCCTCGCCATCACTAATTGTATAGGTAACAACTGCAGTGCCGTTATAATCAGCTTGCGGTGTATATTGTATTTGATTAGCCACAATGGTTGCGCTTCCTGAGTCAGCAGAAACCGTGGTAATAGTGAGTGAATCGCCCTCAGTGTCAGTATCATTAGCCACTACATTTACAATAGTCGAGCTGTCTTCATTTATTGCGGCTGTATCAGGGTTGGCAACTGGCGAATCGTTCACAGGTGTAACCGTAATATTAAGTACCCCAGAGGCTGTATCAGTACCATCACTTAGGGTGTAATTTATAACTGCTTGGCCGTTAAAATCGGCTTCTGGAGTATAAGCAAGGTTGCTACCGGCTACCGAAACGCTACCAGTATTGGTACTTGCATCGCTTATCGTGAGCGAGTCATTTTCAGGGTCTGTGTCGTTACTTAATACATTAATGTTTGTTGTTACGGCATCTTCTAAAATGGTGGCAGAATCAGGGTTTGCAATTGGGGCATCGTTAACGGGCGTTACTGTTATTGTTAGTACGCCCATAGCCGTATCAGTACCATCACTTAGGGTATAATTTACCGTTACTTGGCCATTAAAGTTGGCCTCAGACGTGAAGATTACATCATTACCTGTACTTGTAACTGCACCAGATGTGGTCGTTAGCGCACTAATAGAAAGAGCGTCGTTTTCTTCATCGGTATCGTTGCCAAGTACGTTAATATTTGTTGCTGCAGCATCTTCTAAAATAGTCGCTGAGTCGGGATTAGCAACAGGTGCATCGTTAACTGCTGTTACCGCTACCGTAAGCACACCTGCGGCGGTAGTCGTGCCGTCAGTAAGTGTGTAATTTACAATGGCTTGGCCGTTAAAGTTTGCCTCAGGTGTGTAAACTAGGTTACTGCCAGACACCGATACTGAGCCGATGCTTGCACTTGCAGTGCTAATAGCAAGGGGGTCGTTGTCTACATCTGTGTCGTTAGCTATCACGTTAATACTCGTTGGCGCAGCATCTTCTAAAATGGTTGCGGTATCAGGGTTTGCTACCGGCGTATCATTAACAGAGGTGATTGTTACTGTAAGTATCCCCGAAGCACTTTGCGTACCATCGGTTATTGTATAGCTGACTGTTGCAGTGCCATTATCGTTTTCTGCGGGAGTGTATTGAATTTGAGAATTTACAATTGAGACACTGCCAATATCACTGCTAGCAGAGCTAAGAGTTAAGGTATCACCATCTATGTCTGTGTCGTTACTTAATACATTTATTAAGGTAGCAGTAGCGTCTTCTGTAATGGTAATGCTATCGGCATTTGCTATGGGTGCATCATTAACTGGCGAAATGGTTACTTGTAAATTAGCCGTTGCTTCTGCGCCGTTATTATCGGATACACTGTACGTTACAATTGCCACGCCATGGGTATTAGGTGCAGAGCTATACTGAATTTTATTATCAACAATGCTGGCTGAACCAAATTCGGTGCCAACACTTGTTATAGTTAAATTATCACTGTCTATATCTGTATCGTTGGCAAGCACATCAACTAAAATTGGCGATGCATCTTCTTGCATTGCGGCGCTATCAGCCACCGCAATGGGGGCATCGTTAACCGGTATAATAATGAGGGTGGCTATTGCGCTACTTTGAGCTGGCGTGCCATCTGCAATGCCATCAGAAATCGTATAGTTTAGGGTTACTTCACCAAAGTAATTGGGCTCAGGTGTATACTCAATTCTATTGTTTATAATGCGTGCGCTGCCGATTGAATTTGTAACATTAGTAAGGGTAAGTGTATCGCCGTTGGCATCGGTATCGTTTTCTAATACGTTTAACAAAGTAGCAGGGCTGTCTTCTAATAACGTATATTCATCGTCATTAGCTTCAGCAGGGGAGTTAGACCCTGTTTTACTTAATACAACTTGTGCTGTGGATGTTAGCCCTTGTTCATTTGAAACTGAATAAGTAAAACTATCAACATCTAATGCGTCTGAATCGGGTTGATAGGAAAATGACCCATCAACGTTAAGTGCTAAAGTACCGCTTTGTACGTTAACTACTGGAGTGGTGTTAACGGTGAGATTGCCTGGCTCTATGTTTACATCGTTTTTAAGTAAGCCATTTTCAGCTGAAATAACCAGTGTTTGATTATACTGAAATTGGTATTCATCATTTTGAGCATTAGGGGTATCAGGCATGCTATTTATTGTGAGTGTTGCCGTTGCAGTGGCAGTGGCACCGAAAGTGTCGATCACTTGGTATTGAAATTCATCGATACCGTAGTAGTTAGCATCAGGAATATATGAAAAACTACCATCGGTAGCTAATTGCAATTGCCCATGGGCAGGTGAAACAATATAAGTATCATCAATGATGAAAGTATCATTATTAGGGTCTGTGTCGTTAGCAAGTAAACCCTGGCTTGCATCAACTACAAGTGTGGTATCTTCATCTACACTATAGCTATCGTTTGCAGCAGTAGGCGGGCTATTTTGATCCAGTGCATTAATTGTAACACTTGCAATAGCCTCAGCACCTTGAGTATCAAAAATACGGTACTGAAAACTATCAGTGCCTTGCATATTTGAACTACCTACATATTCAAAGCTGCCATCAGCAACAAGTGTGAGAGTCCCCTTACTCGGTAGGCTAACAGGCGTTGTATCTAGAGTGAGTAGATCTTGGTCTATATCGCTGTCGTTATTTAATAAGCCGGGGGCGCCAACTAATAACGTTCCGGCAGCACTTATATTGTATGTGTTATTAAGGGCTATGGGGGCATCGTTTACAGCGTTAATCGTTATTTCTACAATACCGGTATCTGTCATCCCAAGTTCATTAATTACTTGGTAACTAAATGCATCAATGCCGTTAAAGTTAGCTCGTGGCGAATAAGTAAAATCACCGCTTTCGCTGAGTGAAATACTGCCATGCTGAGGGGTAACTAAAGGGGTTGTGTTTATATATAGCTCCCCTTGGTATTCATCAGTGTCGTTAGTTAAAACGTTGCCTTGTAAGGCTTGATCCTCATTAACTAAAAATTGATCGTTAACCGCTTTTGGCGCAAAGTTTAGCTCTCCTCCTTGCGGTGCTACGTTAATTAACTCAGCAAAGCCACTTTCACCACTGCCATCTACACCAGTTATTAAAACTTGATAGCTTTTATCAGCTAATAGGTTGTCTACACTAAAGCTAGAGCCAGATACACTTAAAAACTGCTGGCTATTTTCTAGCGTATTTATATTGCTGGTGGTAATGCCTGCTTCGGTTGCTAAGTAAATATTGTAGCGGTTTAAGTTTTCGTTTTCTTGCCACGCTAATTTAATCGTTTGTCCGTCTCGCTGTGCTGTTGTGCCTTCTATTTGGTAGGGTTGCCAATTAGCCGTCACTGCGTCTGCAAGTACCTGGTTGTTAAGGCTATCGGTGATCCATATCTCTAAGCGTAGATCACCAGGATCAACGCCATAAAAGTAAGGGCTTAACCCTATAACCGACTGCTCAAAATCTGTTCCACATGCTTGTGTGCAAAGTGCTAGGCTTTTATTTACACTCGGCAGTACTAAATTTACTGCGCTAATGCCATCGGGATCAGATACGCTAAGTAAAAAAGTGATATTGCCTTGTATAACTTCATTAGTTTGCGAAAGAGTTATTGTAGCCTGAGAGTTTGCAACCGTTGTGCCTACAACCCCTCTGCTAGAGGCCACAGCACCCGACACCTGTGTTTTAGTAACAACAGAGTCACCCGTTATACCTGTAAGGTTTATCGGTGTAGCAGAAGGGGAGGGTGTAACTTGTTCTACAGGTAGCTGTTCTGAGTCTTGTTGAGCTGTCTCATCGGAGCCTCCACACGCACTAAGCAAAAAAACCATTGAACCGAGCAAAAATAGGCTCTTTGCTGTCATTCTACATACTCCAATAAAAAGCTTTATATTCAAGTTACTTAACCTGAATACTAGTTAAGAAAATTATTACCCACAGTGCAGGTTACTTAAGGTTCTAATCTAAAGTCGCCACCGGCATTTACAGCAGGGTTATTAATTTCACTAAGGCTAAAATCACCCGTGATGGTATCTATGTCATTTAAAAACACAGCATCAATTTGGCCAGTTGCTTTATTGTTGTTATGAGAAGCAAATGTAACGGCTAAATCTAGTTTGGTTAAATCAATTAAGCCGCTGTAAGCTGCGTACCAGTTGCCGCCAGCATCATTAAAGCTAATTTCTCCATCGGGAACTGTGCCGTTATCAAAATCTACCGACATAGACATCGAAAAATCACTGACTTCTCCTAGACTCGACGACACATCAAAGCTGGTTGCTTGGTAATTAAAAACACCTTGGCGCTGCGCGATTTGGTCAATTAAGGTTGCATCATTTACCGCCTGAAATTGCTGCTGAGCATAAACATCAGTTATTGATATATCGGCATCTGTCGTTTTTTCTGAAGTATTGTTTTGTACTATTGATTGCTGCTCTGTTGGTTGCTCAACACTTGTGCCATCACTAATAGTCGCTATGGTTTGGGTAAAAACAGCAGGTGCCTGAGTTGTTTTAATCACGCGCCCTAATGAAGTAACCTGCGCAAAAGAAAAAGGCTCATTACTACCAAGGGATACAACGCTTTGATCTTCTAGTGTTAAATCTATTGCGCCATCCCAAACAGCTACATACATATCACCATCTATAAGCTGTAGTTCAAAATGGGTACCGCGAATACCAATTGATCCAACCGGTGTTTTAACACTGTACGCGCCCCCATTTTTTTTAATAACACCCGAAATAGAGCGCAGCCCGCCTTTTATTAGCTCAATAGAGGCAGAGCCTTGCTGTGTCGTTGTATTAAACTCATAGTTAGCAATATTTAGCTCAGAGTTTTCTTTTAATGCTATTAAGCCGCCATCAGACATTGAAAATTGCGCTTTGCTTTTTTCGCCAGTCGTTATTTTATCAACGCCATATACCGTGTCGCGTCGCTTAAGTGTTCGTTGTTGGGCGGATTCGGCATCTGTAGCAAGTACAGCGCCTCGGGCTAAAATAGTTTTTCCTGCAACAGTTGTGCTTGCTTGAGAATAAAAACTCACACAAAGTAAGGTGGTTAATACCGGAATTAAATGTTTCATAAGTACCTTAATTAGAATGAGTAACTTGCGCTTATATTGGTATCAAAGCGATCGTATTCGAACAAAGAAATATCACTGGTTTTGTCTTGGTAGTTCAATGCTAATTGCAACGCTATACTTTTATTAACTAAGTAGCGTAACGAGCTAGAAAGTATCAATAGGTTATCGCTTCGCTCTTGAAGAAATAGCGGGTGCTCATCCTGATATTCAATCCATTGATACCCTGTTTGTGCAGAGACTTGCCATTGTTGGCTAAGTAATGCATTTATTTGGTAATAAATTCCGCTAATGCTTCTTGCATTAAACTCACCTTCGTCAATGTTAGCGCTTTCATTTTTAAAGTTTGCGCTAACGCTTTGATACCATTTTTGAGACAGATAACTTGCACCTATATTAAGAGTGTAAAAGGAGTTATCTAGTTTCTCGTCAAATGTATTATTCATAAGGCCAATTGATAGCGCTCCAAATACACTTAATTGTTTATCAAATTGGTAACTAGCTCCACTTGTTAATGATGTCTCGGTTCTGTATAGCTCGCCATCTAACAGTAAAGGCGTAATACCAGCTTGCAAATACCACAGGGTGTTATCATTTATCTTTTGTTGGTATCGACCTGATATATTGGTATTAATACGGTCATATTCAGATAGCTCATTAAATTTGTACCAATCGGTATTTACACCTAAAACAAAAGAGCTTCGCTGATCAATGGGGTGAAAGTACCGCCCTTTATAATTTAGCTTTATATAATTATCGTCGGTGCTTTTACTTTCTGGTGATAGTAAAAACTCACCCAAATTAGGGATTAAAATTGTATCCTCAGAGGTGCCTGCATTAACGTTACCATCTACACCATATGCAAGTTCAATGCTCTGATCATATGTACGCTCTGTTAAGCGCTGCTTGTGCTGTGATGTTGCTAATAAAGAACGAGCCGCTTTTTTTACACCCTCTGGTGAAGTATCAGTATTAATTAATAAAGTTGCTTGAGCGTTAGCTGCAGGTAAATTATTGGCTGCAATATAAGATTTTACTAAATATAAACGTGCCTCATACCACTGTGGTTTTGCTTCTATTACTCGCTCAAAAGCAAATACCGCCGGAGCAGAAAGACCAGAATTTAGTGCTGAAACCCCAAGCAAGTAGTCAAAATCAGGTTCGCCCAAATATTTATAGTGTTTTTGACTGCTTTTGTATGCTTCATCAAATTGCTTTTGCGAAATTAAATATTGCAGTTCACCAAGTAGCTTTACATAGGAAATATTATTTTGGGCTTTTGCATTCAAACTAGCAAAAGAAAGGTAACCAAGTAATAAAATAAAAATAGCGTGTTTGATCATGCTCGTTAGAATATCCCAAGAAGAAGTGGTGGTTTGCTAATACTAAATGCTATTAAACGTTAATAAGGTAGCACTTTCTGTTTATATGTAAAGTATATTGGTGCATTATTGTGCGATTGTAAACAGCAAACTAGTTTAGTATCTGATCAAGTAAGGTATTAGGTAAAGTAGGATAGATGAGCAAATTTAAATTTAAAAACGAACGGGGGATAAAACAGGAACAAAAGGAGAAAAATGGGGCGATTGACGGGGCTTGAACCCGCGACAACCGGAATCACAATCCGGGGCTCTACCAACTGAGCTACAACCGCCACTACACACCTCGTTTGGTGTGGCGCGCATAATACATAATATTATAAATGTTGTGAAGCCTAAAATTAAAAAAAATCAAAAAAAATAAATATTTCATAAAATTGCCTACTATCAGTAAAGGTTCATAAAGAGTGTGTAGCGTAATAGCGCTGACAATAAAAATTATTTTGTAGTGATAATTTACTATTTAATGAGAATAAAATGTAAATTAATGTATACTCACTTGCGAGAAATTGCTTAATAAAAACTATTTGGAGTTACTATGGATTCAATACTTACTTGGCTAAACGAAAACTCAGGCCTAATTTTACACTACGGTATTCAAGCAGTTATTGCGCTTGTTATCTTTTTACTTGGTAGCCGTATTGCCAAGTTTTGTGCAGGTTTAACAGAAAAAACATTCGATAAAAAGAAAGTTGATAAAGCTGTAGGCTCATTTGTATCGAGTATAGTTTATGCCATCGTATTTGCTGCCACTATTTTAATGGCACTTTCGCAAATCGGTATAGAAACAACCTCGTTTATTGCTATTTTAGGTGCGGCTGGCCTAGCTGTTGGTTTAGCGCTGCAAGGTTCGCTGTCTAACTTTGCATCTGGCGTACTTATTATATTACTTCGTCCATTTAAATCAGGTGAGTTTGTTGAAGCTGGCGGTAAAATGGGCACAGTTAAAAAAATTGAAATATTCTCTACAGAGCTTCGCACTCCAGATAACAAAGTAATTATCGTACCAAATTCACAAATTATGTCTGGTGCTATTACTAACTTCTCGCGTGAGTCTACTCGCCGTATCGATTTAGTAATTGGTGTAGGTTACGATGCTGACTTACGTAAAACAAAAGAAGTATTACAGTCAGTACTTGACGCAGAGACTCGTTTACTTAAAGATCCAGCATACACTGTTGCAGTTTCTGAACTTGCAGACTCAAGCGTAAACTTTATTGTGCGTCCTTGGGTAAACTCTGGTGATTACTGGCCAACGTACTGGGCATTATTAGAGAACATTAAAATTGCATTAGATGATGCAGACATTACAATCCCATTTCCACAAATGGATGTACATTTACACAAGCAAGACTAATACAAATCCGCAATAATACTTAATCATTTTGCGGGGTTAAACGTGTCGCTAGCTGCGTTAAAAAATTCTCATTTAGAACAACTAAATAGCGAATTTTTTGCCTGGCTATCAGCACGTTTTTCCAGCCTCAAAATAGATTACTTAATTAAGCGAATTAGTATAATTTTTAGGATTAAATAGGTTATTTTTAATGAAATTAAAGCTTTTAACACTTTTAGTTGCAGCATCTGCTGCAACTAACGCATTCGCTGAAGACGCAGAGAAAAAAACGTGGGAAGTAACAAGCGAGCTAGGTGCTATTGTCACTAGTGGTAACACTGAAACTACAACGTTAAAAGGCGGTTTAAAGGTATTACACCACCTAGAAAACTGGAATAACGAGTACAAAATCGACGGCATCTATAAAGAAGATGAAGTAGAGGATGACAACGGCGATAAAGACAAACAGCGTACGAACGAAAAGTACTCTGCATCTGCGCAAGGTAATTACAAATTAAATGAAAAGAATTCTCATTTATTCATTTATGGTTCACACGTTTCAGACTACTTTGGCGCGTATAGAACTGAATCTGTAATTTCTGCTGGTTACGGCTTACGTTTAATTGATCAACCAGATATGTGGTTAAATGCAGAGTTTGGTCCGGGTTACAAATTTTTTGAATACTCAGACGACAGCACGCAAGTTGATGACGACGGTAACCTACTTGCAGGCGAAAGCGACAGTGAAGTAATTGCTTTAGGTAAACTTGATTACAACTGGCAGATTTCAGACAGTGCACGTTTTACTCAACTTGTATCAGTTGAGTACGGTGACTCAAACACCAAAACGCGTTCAGAAACTGCATTGCTAGCAAAAATAAATGGCTCGCTGCAAATGAAAGTCGCTTTTAATGTTACCAACAACTCAGATGTTGCTGATGACGAAGAAAGCACAGATACAGAGACGTCATTAACGTTAGTTTACAGTTTTTAACCAAAAACCGTATTTAATGACATTTAAGTGACAAAAGGGACGAAAGTCCCTTTTTTATTTGTTTAGATTTAATGTATTATAGCCACCAATTTTGGTTGTAGACCTAGGGATATACCTACTCGTGAAAGTTTTTACACAATTTTTTAGTGCTTTTATTCTACTTTGTAGTTTTAGTGCCATGGCTTTTACGCCAACGGCCTCACAAATTGAGCAATTTAAAAAGTTGCCAAAAGCCCAGCAAGAAGCCCTAGCAAAACAATACGGTGTAGATATTTCTACGATCACCGGCGCTAATCAATCAAATGGCGAAAACTCAAATGAGCAGCAGTCAACTATCGGCGAACGCCCAGAAAAAGAACAAGAAGACTTAACTGACGAAGAGCGTTTTAAGCCAAAAACAGAAGAATTAAAGCCTTACGGCTACGAGCTTTTTGCCGGTGAACCCACCACATTTATGCCTAGTGAAAATGCAGCCGTACCTGACACTTATATAGTAGGTCCTGGGGATCAACTAAAAATTAACTTTTACGGTAAAGAAAGCGATAGTTTTGATGTAACTATTGACCGTGAAGGGCGTATTAGCATTCCCGATTTAAGCCCTGTAGAAGTAGCAGGCTTAACATTTGCCGAAATTAAAGAACTAATAAAAGTAAAAGTTGAGCAAGAAGTAATCGGTGTAAAAGCCTTTGTATCACTGGGCCAACTGCGTAGTATGCGCATACTTGTATTAGGTGAGGCCTACAAACCAGGCAGCTACAGCGTATCGTCTTTAACAACCGTATCACATGCTTTGTTTGTAAGTGGTGGTGTGTCTGAAATTGCTTCACTGCGTAACATACAAGTAAAACGCGCTGGTAAAACAGTAGCAAATTTCGACCTTTACGATTTACTAATCAATGGCGATAGCAGCAACGATATAGTACTAAAGCCTGGCGATGTTGTTTTTGTACCACCAGTAGGTGCCCAAGTTACTGTAGACGGCTTAGTTAAACGCCCTGCAATATTTGAACTTAAAAAAGGCGAAACTGCTAAGCAGTTACTCACTATGGCAGGGGGCCTAAAGCCGGGTGCTTATGCTAAAAATGCAGTGGTAGAACGTTTCAATTTAGATCGTAAAGAAGTGCTATCAGTAGATTTTACTAAGCCACAAATTAACTACATCCCGCAAGATGGCGACCGTGTACGCTTTAATTCTGTAAGCTCACAATACCAAAACTCTATTAGCTTAATTGGTGCTGTAGCGCGCCCAGGGAATTATCAGTGGTATCAAGGTAAGCGTATTTCTGATGTTTTAAAATCAGTACGTGGCGATTTGTTGCCACAAGCAGATTTGAGCTACGGCCTAGTTATTCGCGAAATTAACATAAATGGTGATATAGAAGCGCACCAGTTTGATGTAGCACAAGCCATTATTAAAAACCCTGAAAACAATTTAGCATTAAAAGCTAATGACAAAATCATAGTATTTAGTCGTTTTGAAGAGAAAGAAGCTGAAAAATCAGCACTTGCTAATATGGCGTTGAGCCAAAAGCAACAAGAACAACAGCTTAAAGCTGAGCAATGGCATACATATCAGCAAAAAGAGTTTGAAAAATACATCGGTATAAACCAAGAAGAAGAGGAATTTATTTTTGAAGAAAATAAAGCCCTTACTATCGCCGAAATTTCAAAACGTAAAGCAAAAGAAGAAGCCGAGCTTGAGTTAAAGCCTGAAGACTACGCTCTATTTAGCCGTCATAACCTTTTAGCACCAATTATTGCCAAATTTAAGCAACAAGCTTCTGTTGAGCAGGCTATGCAGCTAGTAGAAATTAGCGGCAACGTTACATTCCCAGGTGTTTACCCGTTAATGGTAGGTGGTGATGTACGTGATTTAGTAACCGCTGCAGGTGGCCTGCTAGAATCAGCCTACGTAAAACAAGCCGAAATTACGCGTATTGTTGCAAGCGACGCGTCTAAAATAGAACACTTACGTTTAGATCTTGAAAGTGCAATGCGTGGTGATTTACAAAGCAACATTACATTGCAAAGTAAAGACAGCATTAACGTATTCGCTATCCCAAATTGGCAAGAAAACGTAAAAGTAGAGCTTAAAGGTGAACTAAGGTTCCCTGGTACATACACAATACGCCGCGGAGAAACACTCACAGAGCTATTAGAACGTGCAGGCGGCTTCTCTGAGTTTGCTGAACAAAAAGCAGCTGTATTCACCCGTGCCTCAATTAAAGAACAAGAACAACAACAACTAGCTCGCTTATCAACCGAGTTACGTCGTGATATTGCATCAAAAAGCTTTCAAAACTCAGTAAGCAGTAATTCACTTTCTTATGATGAAATGAATAAGTTATTAAATGACCTAGCGAGTATAGAAGCGGTAGGGCGTTTAGTTATCGACTTACCACTTATTGTTGAAAACAAACAAAACTTAGTCCTTCAAGACGGAGATGTTTTATATGTGCCCAGCAAGCGTGACTCGATTAGCGTAATAGGTGAAGTTAATTACTCTACCTCTCATTTATACAAAGCAGGTATAAGTGTTGATGAATACATTGATTTAAGTGGTGGCCTTAAAGATCGCGCTGATGAAGACAGTATTTACATAATTAAAGCAAATGGCTCAGTAAAAATACCAAACACAGGTGGCTGGTTTGCTGCTAATAACTCAGAGCAATTAGAGCCTGGCGATACAATAGTAATACCAATGGATGCAAGCCATATGGACAAACTAACGCTTTGGAGTACTGCAACGCAAATTGTATACCAATTAGGTGTGGCAGTAGCGGCTATAAGCGGTATCTAATATTTATAGAGGCGTCAGGAAGGTTAGGGCTTTATTTACACAGCGCTTTCCCTTCTAGCGCTTCGGTATAGTACTAAGTTTAAAGTAAACCTTCAGACGGTGTATCTGATGTTACTGGTTACGGGCAGCCGGAGAAGTTCTTAACCCTAAAACAATAACTTGACGTGATAATTCATGTTGTACAATTTTGATAGCTGATAGCTGATAG